>DYOJ01000568.1 GCA_020720705.1 Acetofilamentum sp. | reverse complement strand
CAAATTTTTTATCTGTTTATCAATCATTTACGTATAAAAATAAATTCACCGCCTTCGTCACCAGCGTTTTGGATTGTTCCGTATTGCGGTTCTGTTGGACTGTTGTTTAACACTGCTTGACGGAAACTTGCAAAAAGCATATCTGACGAAATGTATTTTTCTTTGTTATCTTCTAACCGTTTCACTAAAAACTGCAAAAATACGCTTTTATCCGGCACTTCTTTAAGATTTCCGCTGGTCATTGCTTTTTTACTCGGCAATTCATAAAGTTTATTTATTGCAGGTTGAGCATCGACAAATGCACTTCTGGTTTTAAAAATACTACCGCTAAAACAGGCATCGGCAATTAACAAAGTATGTTTTGAGTTAATACTGCTCATATAATCGCTTATTCGACTGTTTGCTATCCAAAACGCTGTATTTGATTTTTTTGCATCACAAGGCAACCAATATCCTAAATTTTTTGTTTCGTCCCACCAACCGTGTCCTGCGTAAAAAACCAACAAATTATCATTTGGTGTTATTTTACTGCTGAGGTTATCAAATGCTTCAATCATTTGAACATAAGATGCATTTTTGAGGAATATTACATTTTGCGGTTCAAAAGTGTATTCGGTTGTTAGCACATTATATAGTTTGGTTGCATCGTTAATAGGTTCGTCTAATGAACTTATTGCAGGGTCTTGATAACTATTGTTTCCAATTATCAAGGCATAATATTTCCCTGTTTGTAAATTGCCCGAATTATTTGTTTGATTATTAACAACAACTACATCTTGTTGATTTGATTTTCGTTCAATTATAAAAGTTTCGGTTGTTGAATTTTGCTTTAAATCAGTCGCTTTTACAGTAAATGAATTGTCGCCAAAAGCAAGTAAAACAGTTTTAGAAAAATTACCTTGTGCATCAACACTCGCTGGTTCATTGTTTATTAAAATCTCAAATATTCCGCTTTCATCTGTTGCTTTACCTGTTATTTTAACTTGGTTTTGTTGCTCAACAGGCTTAAAACCGCGTGAAACATTTGGATATGTGATTGAAATTTGCGGTGGAATATTATCATCCAAAATTTTATTTTCAGTTATATTTTCTTCTATGGCTTTTGAACTTGGTAAAAGAGGGTAATCCTTATTTAATTCTGATGTGTTTTGTTTTCCAATAAAATTTAAACTGACACATCCAGTAATTTTGGTGTTTGAAAAATTTTTAACTTCAATACTATATAATCCAGATTTCTGGCACTGAAAATTAAAACCTGTTTGATATTCACCTTTTTTAAAATTTGAACCAATAACAGTTCCTTTATTTAAAAGAGTTACGGTCAATTGAGGATTGGGTGAGAGTATTAAAAATTCATATATTGCTCCTTTATTTAGAACTATCTTTGTATTTTCTGGATTATTACAATCAAGTCGGAAAGATTTTAAAAAAAAACCTTTTGTAACTTGTTGTTTTGAAATATCACCACAATCACATTCATTTGTTTGGGAAAATACTCTTAAAGTCATTAATAAGAACATTGTTATTTGAAATAATTTTCTCATAATTTATTTTATTGAGTGTTTATATTTATTATGCCTAACGGTTGTATAACCACACCTTGAGTGGTGTATATCTTTTTCTATATAATTCATTGGGTTGTAAAAAAAATGCTTTGTTTCAGTATGTTATAAGGGTGCCCGGTTTTCGGCGGAATGCTAAACACCGGTGTTTATCGTTCCAAAAATTTACGGTGGTAACAGCATCGGGGTGCTTGCGCAGGCGGCAAAATTGCCTGCAACAATTTGACTTTGTGCCGGGGGGTGGGGGAATGTGTCGCCTGGGTTAAGAATGTTCATAAGGTTCGTGTCGGAGTAACTTCACTCAGCATGGCAAAGATATGTTTTTTTGTTTTTAAAAATAGCAAAATATGTCGTAAAATATCTTTACATATCACCATTTAGCGTAGTGTTCTGTAAACCAGGCATATAAGCAATAAGGATGGTTCTTATTTGAAAAACCACTTCATTAAGCTCATTCCGCCTATCTGATAAGGCATAAAGTCCGTATTATAAATCATAAAACTCGCCGTCTTAGGCACATAACTCGCCGTCTTAGTCATATAACTCGCCGTCTTAGGCACATAACTCGCCGTCTTAGGCGTATAACTCGCTGTCTTAGGC
>DYOJ01000567.1 GCA_020720705.1 Acetofilamentum sp. | reverse complement strand
CTTTATACATCACATTTGATAAACACGCATTTTGGCATGAATTTTAACAATGTTATCAATAGTTTTCGTATCAAAGAGGCTGAAAAACTGCTTATTTCGGAAGATTACATTAACTATTCTATCGAAGGAATCGGACAAACGGTGGGCTTCAATTCCAAATCTTCGTTTAACAATGCGTTCAAAAAATTCACGGGCGTAACGCCTTCGTTCTATCGCAAACAGGCAAATTTTCCGGATGAAGAGTAAAAAAGAGTGAATTTTTAAATCCGAACACTTATGCTTTAAGATAATGTAAATTATTCATATCTTTACTTAAAATTAATTCAGATATGAGATACATTTTAACATTCGCAATTGCCATAATTGCAACAGTCAGCCTTGCTCAAACACCTCATGAAATTGTGTGGAGTAAAACCATGGGAACAACCGCAGACGAGCCGCCCGGAGGCTACGATGAGTCCAAAATTTTCATAGACATTACTCCCGACGGCGGGATGTACGTGCTGACAAACATCTACAACCCCGAACTCGGCGGTTGGATAAACGAATCCATCGGCTCATGGGATGCGTGGTTGTTAAAACTCAATGCCGACGGAGACACACTCTGGACAAAAGCTATCGGCGGCACAGGCGAAGACTGCGGTTTGGATGTGCTTGCCATGCCCGACGGCGGCTGCGTTATTGCAGGTTTCACAAAATCAAACGACGGCGATATGATTGGAAATCATGATGCTGACGGCTCGGACTACGACGGATTTATCATTCGATACGATGCTGACGGAAACAAACTTTGGGGGAAACTATACGGCGGCGGCGGCGATGTCGGCGGTTGGGATCAAATTTACAGAATCCGACAAAAACAAAACGGAAATTTGATAGCCGTGGGAACATCCAGCTCCATAAACGGAGATTTACCTTTTGACATTACTAAATATCAAGCCGGCTGGTTGCTCGAAGTAAATGCTGAAACGGGCGCAAAAGTAAAAACTAAACGTATTGCCGGGCAAAATCACGACGAATGGAATGCCAACAAACTCTGGGACATACACGAATTGCCTGACCAAAGCGGATATGTAACATTTGGAGAACAAGTTTATATGTTACCTTCAAATATTTGGTTTGCCAAAGTCAGTACGAACTTAGATACGATATGGAGCAAAGAATACAAGGGCGGACAATCGGACAATTTTCCGAGAGGTATGGGCTTAAATGCAGACGGCACAATGGTTTTCGCTACCTACACAGTAGGACAAGTTGAAGGTACGACTCCTTTTGACGGCAGCGATATTTGGATAATGAAATCTGATTCGGAAGGCAATATTATTGACCAAACCATACTCGGCGGTAATAGTTATGAAATGCTTTACAGGTTTGCTCCGAACAATAAAGGCGGTTACCTTGTTGCTGCATCTTCCCGAAGCACAGACGGTTTAGCTCCGGGAACGATAGGCGAAAGTGATATGTATCTCGTAAATATTGATGCAAATTTAGACACACTTAGCACATATAAACTCGGCGGAACGTCTTCTGATGCACTGACTGATGTTCGAGCTTCAGCGTCGGGAGAAGTCTGGTATCTGGGCGGGCGCACGGAATCGAATGATGTGGATGTAAGCGGTAACAATGGCGGCGTGGATGTTTGGATTGCAAAAATCGGTGAAGAGCCATCGTCAGCAGAAGTGATAACAAACGATAAGCAGATTCAAATTTACCCAAATCCTGCAAGTGAATCTGTTTTTATCAAACAAAATTCAGAAAATTTTATTACGATAACCGACATTTTGGGAAAAATTGTCTATAAATCCGCAAATCAAGCCTCAGCGCAAACGATTTCGGTAAAGAATTGGACAAAAGGTATTTATTTTGTAAAAACAAAAGAATATTCAGAGAAGCTGATAATCAGGTAGTTTATATTTTTACACATAGTAAATTTTTAATTCAATACAAGTAACGCCGAGATGTTAAGCAACATTTTCGGCGTTTTTCCTATCTTTACGTTTAGAATTATGTTTCTTTACACCAAAAAATTTGTTAGTATGAACGTTTTTACCAAAAGCTTAGTTTTAAGCCTTATCGTGTTGTTTTTTGCAACTGTTTCTTTTGCTCAAACTACTTATACTTGGATTGGTGCAGACGGGGCAAGTTGGGCGGTTTCTACAAACTGGT
>DYOJ01000566.1 GCA_020720705.1 Acetofilamentum sp. | reverse complement strand
AGCGTGGACGCTAAACGCAAATAGAAAATGCAATAAGCGTCCACGCTTTTTTTTTTGCCGGCATAACTTCGTAAAGTAGAATTAGTATTTTCTTGTAAAATACAGATATTCAGCTTATATTAGATTTAAGACATCAGATTACAGACAACAGATTATAAAATATTGATTTATTATAAATTAGACCCTTAAATTTCGCAGTTAAGAAAATTAATTGTATCTATACTGAAAATTTGAAAATGTGTTAATTTTGTGATTATTAAATATTTAATAAAGTATTAAAGTAAAGAAAACACCCGTTTTAGCATAACTGTAATTGAGTAATTTGAGGCTAACTTCTAATGTCTAATGTCTAATGTCTAAATACTAAATACTAAAACCTAACGGAATATTGTTACAGTAAACTACAACCAACTATTGTTTACTTAAATATTGATTATATTCATACATAAATGCGCTGTAAAACATTTGGGCAATATAGCTTGCGCCTTGCGGTGTAAAATGGATGAAATCCGGACCGGCAAGCGGCGGGTCGTGAAATACCCACGAAGGCATAGAATTTTCGCCGCCCATGGCTTCATACATATCCCAATAGACACAACCGTTGTCGAGAGTCGCACGTTTAAGCGCATCACGAATCAGCGGCACGGAGGGGTCTGTAATATAGTTTTCGCCGTCCTTTTTTGATACATCTGCAATCCCGATAACAACCATCTCAACCTCAGGGGCTATACGTTTAAGGGTACTCAATTGGTATGCAAATCCTCTGCGATAATAATCGTAATTTTCATGTTGTGCAGGTACAGCGTTCCCTCCAAACTGCAAAAATATCAATTTTACGTTCATGTTTCTCAAATAATAAGCCAACATAGACATATCCATAAGCGTAAAACTTAAACCGTCTGCTCCGCGCATCGGGATATTATCTACGGCAATTCCGGTTTTTCCGTCAAAGGCAAAGCCATAAATCTCCGGACTGTCTTCGGCTTCAAAATCGAATTTAACTTGTTTTGGATTTGTTTCAATATTCCACGTTAAAAGCTCCGGTTTTTGTCCGGCAGGTATATTTTTTTGGTCAATCACGGTTCCGTCTGCAGTTAGCTTTAGCTGAAACGGTTTTCGATTATAACCGTATAACATGCGGCACTGTGTGAATTGTTTGGCGCGTGCTTTTGCATGATTTGATGTTCTGAAACTCAACGATGCTCGCTCGGTTTCTTCTCCCGGAATAAACGCCGGATTGATAACAGAATAGCCGGAATCAAGTTTTAAAGGCGTAAACCTCGAAAAATTGCCGAGAATACCGTATCTGCGATGCGTAACTGCAGAATCGCGTCTGCCGTATGCTGTATAGCGCGTCCATTTGCCCTCGGCGCTTTGCTCCATGGGCAGTGTAAATCCATAGGGTTGTACCGCGGGAACAAAACCGGGTCCGTAGCCTCCGAATTGCGATTGAAGTTTAGCTCTGAAATAACCGGACAATCTGTCCATCTCAATCTGCGAATCGCCGAAGTGCATGATGCGTATCAAACTTTTTTGTGTTTCGCCTGATGCCAGTAGCTTAAAAAACGGATGCAACACCGTGCGGTCGCCGTTCGGAAATTCTAAATATTGCGAAACCTTGTCAATTCGTATCTGTTTTGGTTCAAAATACACATATTGAGAATCTACCAAAGCAGAATCAAGTCGGGTTTGCGAACGGTCATCTTCAAATTCCGGTTCAACTGTTTCAACAGTTGTAGAAGCAAGCAAACTGTCCACATTCAAAAGTATTTGCTTTTCGGGATACAGCAATTCGTCAAATTGTGCAAATTCTAACTTAATTTTTGGCGACAGTTCTATCCCGTCGGCAGGATATATCCACGACACCACACCAAGAACAGCCATTGCTGACAGAATAAATATCCACACAACTTTCGGTTTCATTCGCCAAAATTATCGTAGGCAAATTTAGAAATGATTTTTGGGTTTAAGGAAAAAAATACTAAAAAAACCGAATTTTGTTTAACTTTGTAACTTCAATATTTAAATAGATTTTAATATTTAGACTTTAGACAATAGATTCAGACTATTTGTTTATAATAACTTACAGTATATCACCTCGAATTTAGATTTCTTACAAATATTCAAAAAACCAATACCGTACAAAAACATTTAACGAACTATTGCTACTCAATACTCAATACTCAATAC
>DYOJ01000565.1 GCA_020720705.1 Acetofilamentum sp. | reverse complement strand
CTACGTGAATCGTTATTGTTTGCATGGTGTAAATTTATTTCTACAAAGATATTATTTTTTTATCTTTGTTGGTATGCAAACACTCAAAAAATACAGTTTAGACGAAATGTTGAATAAACATATCGGCACACACGGCACGCCGGAGCGTGACACCTTTGAAACAGAATTGCAAAAAGATGTTTTAGCAAGTATCATAAAAAATGCGTTTTTTATGTGTTTAATCAAAAAAACACTTATGTTTCACAAATGTTTCACTTTGGCATTTTTCAAAACGCATGTAAACAATTGACATTAAGCATATTACACAATATTTTGCTACATCCCCCTTCCTCCGCTTATAACGCACTGATTTTCAACAGAATAATCAGTGCGTTATTTTTTATATTGATTTTTCCGGCTCAGATTCATTTACTACACGTATGAAAATTTCGTTCATTTTCGGCACTGATTCTTGAAATGAAACAATCTGTCCGAAATCTAACATAGACTTCAATAATTCATTAGTTGTAAGTTCGTTAAGTAGTTTTAGGGTGATAAGTTGATTCCCGTTTCGGGGTTCTATTTTCAATATTTCATAGTCCGCCGTCAGACTTGCAGCCATTTTGTTAAACATACCTGAAAATTCAATTTCATACGTAAAATCTTTGTATTTCTGTTTTATATCCTGCACTTTTCCGTCAAGCACTTTACGTGAATTATTGATAAGAGCAATATCGTCGCAAATCTCTTCGACAGATTCCATGTTGTGGGTTGAAAAAATGACCGTAGCCCCGTTTTTTTTCAAGTTTAATATTTCAGCCTTTAGCAAATTAGCATTTATGGGGTCGAAACCACTAAACGGTTCGTCAAAAATCAACAATTTAGGCTCGTGAATGATAGTTGTGATAAACTGTATTTTTTGTTGCATTCCCTTTGAAAGTTCTTCAACTTTTTTGTTCCACCACGAAGTGATTTCAAATTTCTCGAACCAAAACTTCAGCCGTGTCGAAGCATCTTGTTTGCTGACACCTTTTAGTTGTGCCAAATATAAGGCTTGCTCACCGACTTTCATTTTCTTGTACAAACCACGTTCTTCGGGCAGATATCCGATAAATCCGATGTGTTTTGGTTGTAAGCGCTCATCGTAAAACATAACATTGCCTTCATCCGGAGCCGTTATTTGATTGATAATCCGGATTAAAGTTGTTTTGCCGGCACCGTTCGGACCGAGCAAACCAAAAATAGTACCCTCGTTTATGGTCATACTTACGCCGGATAGAGCAGTGTGTTTCTCAAAACGTTTTACAACATTATCTATAGTTAAAATTGCCATAATTCTTAATTTGATTATCTGAATATTTGTTGCTATTTTGAAAATTTTAAGACTGCCCAACCGTCTCGAATTCGAACATTTTGAAAAATAAAACCGAGTTGTTCGGCTGCTGAACGAACTTCCGGAATATCGTGCTCATAAAAACCGCTGGTCAGCAAAACACCTCCGGTTTCTAAATGTCGGTATAATATCGGCAAATCAGCGATAACAATATTTTTCCATATATTTTCGTAAATGACGTCAAACATTTCATTGGTCAATATCAATGTAGTACCTTCTTTTACAATTATATCCGGAGTATTATTTAAAGTTATATTTTCAATAGAATTTGAAACAGATTTCGGGTCATTGTCCACAGCTAAAGTGAAATTTGAGCCGTTTTTTTTACTTAGAATCGCTAAAATTCCGGTTCCCGTTCCCATATCCAAAACACGTTTCCCGACCAAATCAAGGGTTAAAATTTCCTCCATCAGTGCATAAGTTGTTCCGTGATAACCGGTTCCGAAAGCTGTTTTGGGGTCAATAATGATTTCCTGTTCAGCGATAGGATAATCTTTATGAAACGATGCCCTGATAACTAATTTATCCGCAATTATTACCGGTTTAAAATAGTTTTGTTCCCAAATTTCGTTCCAATTTTGGTCTTCGATATAATGCTCGGCATAACTTAGGTTAAAATCGGTAATGTCGGACAACGTGCTTTTCAAAATATCAATATCGTATTGATTTTCTGTAACATAAGCAGACAAACCTTCATCTGTTTCCATGAAACTGTCATAACCGACAGCACTCAAAATTGCAATCAGTTTATCTCTGTTTTCTTCGGTATTCGGAGAAACGATAACATTTATTTCAATATAATTCATTGACAATCAGTATTTGT
>DYOJ01000040.1 GCA_020720705.1 Acetofilamentum sp. | reverse complement strand
TGTAAAGCGGAAATGCGCGCTACGCTCGAAATAAAAGACCGCCCGAAAAATGCATATTCCGGAACTATCGTCTTTTTATATCATTTCATATAATTTACGTTTTGAATATTCTTATTCTGCTTAGAGAGTAATCGTATTTTAAAAAAATGCAACGTATTAATTTATTTTATTAAAATAATATTGTCCGATGGTTGCAAAAATGCTTATGGTCGGGTTTGGCGGCTTTGTCGGGTCTGTGTTCCGTTGGTTAGCCGGAAAATACATTGCCGATTTATTTGATTCAAATTTCCCGTGGGGCACGTTTTTAGTGAATATTACAGGAAGTTTTATTATCGGAATCATTCTTTCGCTTTCGAGCCGTAATGTATTGATAAATGATGATTTACGATTATTTTTAGCCGTTGGTTTTTGTGGTGGATTTACAACATTTTCGACTTTCGCGTGGGAAAATTTACAGGCACTCCAATCCGGCAATTTCGGCATTGCAATCCTTTATACGGTGTTAAGTTTCACAGTCGGCTTACTCGCAGTTTGGGGCGGTTTCGCATTATTTAAAGCCTGAAAAGTAATGTCTTAGAATATAAATGTGTTAAAAAGTAAAGATATTTCTATAAATCAGCCTGATTTTCAGTATTATTTCATTTCTTTGTGAAAATTTTTTAAACTGTTTTTTATATGAGTAAAATTGTAGAAAAGTACGCCGAATTGCCGCGCCCGCTCAGAAAACCACTATGGCGCATTTGGCACAGAATGATAACAAATTATGATACAGATACTTCGGCGGTATTTATGAACTACGGCTATGCGAGTGAAAACGGCGAATTTTCAAAATTAAAGCTCTTGAAAGAAGATGAGCCTGACAGATACAGCATTCAACTTTATCATCATGTTGCCAGAAACTTCAACTTAGAGGGCAAAGATGTGCTTGAAGTCGGAAGTGGTCGCGGCGGCGGAGCCTCTTTTTTGACAAGATATTTCAAACCAAATTCATACATCGGTTTAGATATTTCCCAAAAAACCATTGATTTTTGCAATGCTCGTCATAAAGTTAAAGGTCTAAGTTTTATTAAAGGACATGCCGAAAAATTACCGTTTGACAACGAAAGTAAAGATGCCGTTGTCAATGTGGAATCCGCAAGATGTTACGGAAATATTCCCGCTTTTTTTGCTGAAGTTTCCCGCATTTTAAAACCGGACGGAAAGTTTTTGTTTACTGATATGATTAAGCCTGAGGATGTTGAAACCATCAATCGTCAATTAGAAGAAGCCGGTTTCAAAGTTGTTGAAAAGAAAAATATTCGACAAAATGTTGTGAAAGCACTAATTTTGGATACCGAGTATCGCAAATCGCACATCCACAGCAAAGCCCCAAAAATGTTTCACAAAATGTTTTATCAATTTGCAGGTGTTGAAGGCTCGGAACGTTTCGATGCTTTTGACAAAAATCGAATTGATTATTGGAGTTATACGCTTACCAAAAATCAGTAAGATTTTTTTTTGTAAATGATTGATTTGTTGTTTTTTACGGTGTTTAGTTTAAACTATAGTATAATCGCTTTGTCGTAAAAAAATCATTCTGTTCGTAGTGTTCGCACTGAGCAGAAAAACAAATTGATTTACAAAATTGGATGAGTTATAATAGATGAATATTTTTGATTTAAAAAATATTTGATGAGACATCGTGGCAGGATACAAGCACAAGGCGAAAATTTGGAAGCTTCAGAAGCATGGGCGCAAAATGAACCTTTAATTAAAAATGAAGGTTTAGTTTTGCTTGAAAACTTAAGAAGCAAAATTCCAAAAAATGAAGCAGATATTCGAGAAAACGCTTTTAATAAAGCAACTGAATTTATTATGCAAGGACCTCACGAGGTGATAATTGGTTCAATCTTTCGTTCGTACAAAGTTAAAGGAACAAAGCACGAAAGGGGCGATATTGAAATACAATCAGGAGTAGCTTTTATCAATTCTTAACAAAACGTATATGGCAACTCATCTATATAAAAATTTTCTAACAAACGAGAAAATATATAATCAAAATATTGATTTTTGGAAGTCTTTGATTTATACATTATTATCAGTCGAAAAAATTTCTTTTCAACAGTATCTTACAACAATAAAACCGGACGGTTCTTTCTACATGGACGGAAATCCTATTTATAATTTCAAAATAGATAATTCAAATCGAGCAGTAAGAATTATTCAAGAATTACCTGAATGTAGTGATATTGAATTTTCAGCATGGATTAATTCAACTGAATTATCCGATAATTCCAAAATAGATGAATTAGTAATATCAATGGAATTATCTCATGAAACAGCTTTAATGTCAGTCGAACTCATAAATGCTTGGATAATAAATAAATTTTCAAAACAAAAAATGGTAAAATTTATTGATAAACTGTTTACCATAAAGGAGAATTTGTTCAAAGCAGAAAATCAACCCGATAAGGAATTAATGTTGGCATAACATATTATAAATGTCGTTTAGTTAAGGAATTTGTAAGGTGAAAAACGCCTGACAAGTTCGTCCAAATGGCTTGAATTTGAAGACAGTTCCAAATTCAACGATTTAATTGTGAAGTTAATGTGATATTTTTCTTCAAATGAGTGAACTTTTTTGATATTGAAATATAGTGCGAATCGGAATTCGATTCGCATTTTATTTTACGGTTATATATGGCTTGAGTTTATCGAAAGTCGTTTTTGACAAAACCTTTTTTTCGCGCAGGATATTCACATCGGTGATATTTCCGTGTTTATCTCGAAATTCAATGATGTCTTTTGCATTGTGCCATTCCAGATAGGGATGTGCGGAAAGTTCTTTTTCGTCTGCAAAATTGATACGAATTTGTTTAATTTCGATTTTTCCGACAATGATTTGGTTCACTACACGTTCGTAGTATTCTTGTTTAAGTCCTTTTATGTCAAGCAATTGCTCTTTATACAAAAATCCGCCGAGTTCATTCCGAAACTTTACGATTTTTGCTGCGTTGTATTTCCAAAATCCGCCCAATGCTGTAAATTCTTCAACTGATAAAGAGTTAATATCTACCTGTTTAAGACTAATCGGGTTGTCTGTTTTTTCAGATTTTTTTTCGTCTGTTTCAATTGATGTCGGAATTGAGATATTGTCTTTAATGCGCTGATATTGTTCGGGTTTTATGCCGTATATTTTTTCCAAATCTTCGGGTTTTCTAAATTTCCCGCCTTTTTTGAGGTAATTTTGGATTGTGCCAATTTGTTTTTCGGTAAACCCCAAACGTATCCACTCCTCTTCGGTTGCACTGTTCGGGTTAAACGAAAATGTTTCATAGTCTTCCGGAATACCATCATATTTTTTTTTCCGTTTTTCATAATCAATATTCCGGTCGTATCTTCGGTAATCAGTTTCGGGGGTAGGGGAGTCATCCGGCAGTTGAATGTATGGTTTCAAAATTTCAAACTGTTTGGTTCTGATGCCGTACATTTTTCGAAAATCATCTTTGTCGTAGAATTTTCCGCCTTTCGACATGTAATTTTTAATGGTTGATATTTGTTTGTCGGTCATCCCCAAACGTATCCATTCATCGTCTGTGGTTGTGTTCGGGTTAAAATTAAATAAGGTTAGGCTGTCATATCGTTCGATAATAAACTTATCCAACCTACTCACATAGTCTTCGCTTCCGCGCTCTTTCAAACCTGCTTTAAATTCGGCTATCTCTTTATCGAAATCAGAAAAATCAACAACTTGTTCGCGTTTTTTAAAATCAGTAGCGAGGTTAATCACGATAATAACCGCAAGTATCACCAGCAAAACAAAAATACCTTTTTTTTCGCCGGATGAAAACGTAAAAAGTTCTTTAATCTGCTCTTTTCGAGACATTTACCGTTTTAATTTTGAAGTTTTGATGTCTTTAAGGTACGCTTTGAGGTCGGTTGCAACTTCCGGCGATAATATTATCAAAGCCAGAACATTAGGAATAGCCATACTGAGAATCATAAAATCGGAAAAGTCCACCACAGCACCTAAACTCGAAGATGCACCGACAACAATAAAACCTAAGAATATTGTGTAATAAATAAACGAACTCAGGTGCATCCGTCCAAAAACCTTTCGTCCTTTGAACAATGGTTCAAATAAATATTTAAAACCGTTCAATCCGTAATACGACCACGATATCATGGTTGAAAACGCAAATAAGAAAATAGCCAGTGTTAAAAGCCATGTAAACCAAGGGAATACAGATTCAAAAGCCTTTGAGGTAAGCTCTGCTCCGCTCATACCGGCAGCAAGGGTAGGGTCGTAGTAGCCGGTAAAAATGATGACCAAAGCAGTCATCGTACAAATAACAACTGTGTCAATAAACGGTTCGAGTAGAGCTACAAAACCCTCGCTTACAGGTTTTTCTGTCTTCACTGCCGAGTGTGCAATGGATGCAGAACCTACACCGGCTTCATTTGAAAAAGCTGCCCGTTGAAAACCGACAATCATTACTCCGATAACACCGCCTTTTAGGGCATCGGCATTGAAAGCTCCGTCAAAAATAAGACCCATAGCTTGCCCTGCAAATTCGATGTGCATAAAAATTACGACCAAAGATGTTCCGACATAAAGCACTGCCATAAAGGGCACAAGCTTGTCTGTTACTTTTGCGATGCTTTTGATGCCTCCAAAAATGACCATTGCAACCATCAAAGCAATTACAACCCCAAAAAGCGCCCCCGAACCGGTAATACCCGGAATATAGTCGCTAAACTGAGTTGAAAATTGTGAAAAAGCCTGATTTACCTGAAACATATTACCACCGCCAAACGAGCCGCCGATAACCAATACGGCAAAAACAGCGGCAAGTATTTTTCCGAATTTTCCCATGTTACGTTTGGCAAATCCTTTGCTGATATAATACATCGGACCTCCGGAAACAACGCCTTTTTCGTCAATGTTTCGATATTTTACGCCTAAAGTAACTTCGGTAAATTTGGATGCCATGCCTAAAAGCCCGGCAACTATCAGCCAGAATGTTGCTCCCGGTCCTCCTATGGTAATTGCAATTGCAACACCGGCGATATTTCCTAAGCCGACCGTGCCTGAAAGTGCTGTGGCAAGTGCTTGGAAATGAGAGACTTCTCCTTTGTGCTCGGGGTTGTCGTATTTTCCGCGTAAGAGTGCAATGGCGTGTCCGAAGCCTTTGAAATTGATAAACTTCATCCGAATTGTAAAAAATACAGCTCCGAATACCAACCAAACAACTACGAGCGGTATTTTCATTTTTTTAGCGTCACCGTTGGCATGTTTCAAAACAATGCCTGATTTGTCGGTTAATATCGGGTCGTAAAAATTGAGGGTAGCAAAAATATCGAACATTAAAAAAGCGCCGATTGCATCTACTGCAGGTACAAAAAATGAGTTTATTTTCTCATCCGTAGATTGAGCCTGAACTTTAAACTGTATGGTTTTTGATTTTTTTTCGGCATCTGTAACAGTCAAAGTATATGAGCTGCCTTCTGTTAAACCGCTCGCCTGATTAGACGTAAGCGACGTGGCCGGATTTGACCAATAGAAGGTATAAGGGGATGCCCCTCCGCTGACAACGGCTTTTGCATTTCCGTCGTTTATACCCTTACTTATATTGCTAAGTTCTACATTTACAGATATTTGTCCAAATATTGTAATGTAACTGAAAATGAAAAAGGTCGCCCCCAAAAAATGTTTCATATCAACAGAGTATTCGTAGCAAGTTTTTTAACTCGCAAACATTTTAAGTAACTGTCCAAGTTTTTCTTTGATATCTTTTCGTTCGATAATCATGTCCAAAAAACCGTGTTCAAGCACAAATTCAGAGCGTTGGAAGCCTTCGGGCAGGTCATGTCCGACTGTGTCTCGTATTACGCGAGGACCTGCAAAGCCGATGAGTGCACCCGGTTCGGCTAAGTTCACATCGCCGAGCATGGCATAAGATGCTGTGGTGCCGCCGGTGGTCGGGTCGAGACAGAAGGAAATATACGGTATTTTAGCTTCGGAAAGGCGGTTAAGCTTAGCGGATGTTTTAGCTAATTGCATAAGCGAAATAGCGGCTTCCATCATACGTGCACCGCCTGATTTGGACATAATCATCAACGGAATTCGGTGTTCGAGCGAGTAATCAGCCGCTCTTGCAATTTTCTCACCAACTACAGCGCCCATTGAACCGCCGATAAATTCAAAATTCATTGCTGCAACCACTAAACCGTAACCGTTTACTTCGCCGACGGCAACGGTCATCGCATCCTTAAGACCGGTTTTTTTCATGGTCTTTACTATACGTTCCTTGTATGGTTGAGTATCGGTAAAATTAAGCGGGTCTGCGGAATAGATGTTTGCTGCAAGTTCGGTGAATTGATTGTTGTCAAACATCAACTCGAAATATTTTTTTGTTGCGATACGCTCATGATGTCCGCAAATCGGGCATACATTTAGATTTTTTTCGTGGTCTTCGGTGGTAATAATTTCGCGGCATTTGGGGCATTTATACCACAATCCGTCTTTGACTTCTTTTTTATCTTTGGTTTCGGTAACAATACCTTTTTCGGTTCTGCTGAACCAACCTCCTTGTTTGTCGGGTGTCATACAATGGAATTTATTTATGTCTGTTAAAAATTACACAGTTACAAAGATATTAAAATAATAATAAATACTGACTTTTTATAAAAATATCTATAAACAAAAAAAGGCATGCCTTGACAGACACGCCTTTAAGGAACATAAAATTTTCTGCTTATTCGCCTAAGCCATAACGCTTAAAGGCAAGAACTTTTAAGTCTTTATCTATTGTTTTAAGATACTCGGCAACTGAGATTTTGCTGTCCTTGATGAATTGTTGGTTCATCAAAGTGCTTTCTTTATAGAACTTTGATAATCTTCCGAGCGCAATTTTTTCAGCCATATCAACGGGTTTACCTTCTTGAATAGCCAATTCTTTCCCTATTTCAATTTCTTTATCAATAATGTTTTGCGGCATATCGTTTTGGTCAATAGAAAGCGGTTTCATAGCAGCTATTTGCATGACAACATCTTTTGCAACATTGGCATCAACAGATTTATTAAATGCGGCAATAGAGGAGAGACGATTGCCCGGATGGATGTATGCTACTGCAAAATCACCCGTAACATATTCATAATAGGACAGTTCGATTTTTTCACCGATAACACCGTTTTTGTTGATAACCTCTTCGCCGATAGTGGTATCTTTGTATTTTAGGGCTTTCAGTTCATCAGAGGATGTTACTTTGTGTGCGACTGCGAGGTCTGCAATTTCTTCTGCAAATTTTACGAAATCTGCATTTTTTGCTACGAAATCTGTTTCACAACTCAATACAACTACTGCAGCCATTTTTGCGTCTGCGGATACTTTTCCGATAACTGCTCCTTCGGTTGCCTCTCTGTCTGCTCTTTTTCCGGCAACTTTCTGTCCTTTTTTGCGAAGAACATCTATAGCGACGTCAAAATCGCCGTTTGCTTCCGAGAGTGCGACTTTGCAATCCATCATGCCGGCACCTGTCATTTGTCTTAATTTTGCTACATCGGCAGCTTTAATTTCAGCCATTTTATTTATTTCAAAAGGTTTATACTGATTTATTTTTTATTAAGTAAAATAAAAAAATGAGACTGATAATAACTGAACCTAAGATTTTATCTGTTTTCAATCATCGTGAGTCTCATTTTTCGAAATGAAAAATTTATTTTCTCGCTCTGGTTTTAACTTCCGGTTCGTAATCTTCATCCGGTTCGTCCGGACGCTCAACTTTACGCTCGGCGATACCTTCTTTGAGGGCTTCAACGAGTGTTCCGATTATTAATGTGATTGATTTTGCGGCATCGTCGTTTGACGGTATAACGAAATCAATATCGGGATTGGAGTTGGTATCAACCATACCGAAAATCGGAATTTGTAATTTTTTTGCTTCTGCTACGGCAATTTTTTCTTTGGAAACATCAACGACAAAAATTGCGGCAGGCAAGCGTTTCATATCAGAAATACTGCCTAAGTTTTTGTCTAATTTCATGCGTTCGCGCGAGATTTGTAAACGCTCACGTTTTGAGATTTTCTCAAAGGTTCCGTCGCTTTCCATACGTTCAAAGTTATTCATTTTTTTGATAGCTTTTTTAATTGTACGGAAGTTTGTAAGCATGCCGCCGGACCAGCGTTCGGTGATGAACGGCATTCCGATTTCTTTAACGCTTTCGGCAACAATTTCCTTTGCTTGTTTTTTTGTGGCTACGAACAGGACTTTTCTTCCTGATTTTGCAATTTGTTTCATTGCATTTGCAGCTTCTTCGAGTTTCGCTGCGGTTTTGTGCAAGTCTATGATGTGGATACCGTTTCGCTCCATAAAAATGTAGGGAGCCATTTTGGGATTCCATTTGCGCTTAAGGTGTCCGAAATGAACGCCTGCGTCTAATAATTGTTCAAACGATGGTGTTTGCATTTTGATTTAAGTTTACGTTCTTGTAAATCAATTGCGGAGTAGCGCACATGTGCAGTCTCTACAATTTAGATACTAAACTTGATTACAATTAATTTGATTAAAATTCTAACGTTTACTGAATTGGAAGCGTTTGCGGGCTTTGGGTTGTCCGGGTTTCTTACGTTCAACTTCACGGGCATCGCGAGTCAGCAAGTGTTCTGCTTTCAGAACAGGCTTATTTACTTCATTGATTTTCACAAGCGCTCGTGAGATACCTAAGCGAAGAGCTTCTGCTTGACCGCTTATGCCGCCTCCGTCAATATTCACAACAAAATCATATTGTTGTGCATCCACACCAATAACTACAATGGGTTGAAGCACTTTATTTTGCATCTCGGTTGTAGGGAAATATTGTTTAAAATCACGTTTGTTTACCGTGATATTCCCTTTGCCCGGCTTTGCAAATACGCGTGCGACTGCTGTTTTTCTTCTGCCTACGGCAGTGATTGTCTCTGTCATCTTGCTCCGATTTATTTATTTAAAATAAGTTGTTTGGGTTGTTGTGCTTCTTGTTTATGCTCGCTGCCGGCATATACATAAAGGTTTCCGAACAGTTGTCGTCCGAGACGATTTTTCGGCAACATGCCTTTTACGGCTTTCTCTATTACGCGCTCCGGAAATGCTTTCAGCAATGCTTGCGGGTTCGTAAATCGTTGCCCTCCGGGGTAACCGGTATAACTGACATATTGTTTGTCTGTCATTTTTTTACCGGTGAGTTCAATTTTTTCGGCATTGATAATGATAACATTATCTCCTGCATCTGTGTGGGGCGTGTAGTCGGTTTTGTATTTACCGCGTAGAACTTTTGCAACTTCCGATGCCAAACGTCCCAGTGTTTGCCCCTCTGCATCAACGACAAACCACTGCTTTTTAGCGGTTGCATCGTTTGCAAAAATGGTTTTGTAGCTTAAACTATCCACTTGAAAAACTGCTTTAAATGTTTATTACTAATCTATTAGACTTGCACTATCCGCATAATTTGCGGACTGCAAATGTATTACTTTTTATTTATCCGACAATAGTTATTAACATTTTTCCTACATTTTTTTTTTTACAATAAAAGTGAGTGCCTTTTTGGAACTTTTTTGTGCCGTCTTCATAAATTTGTTCTCAATCAACTATAACATAAAATATGATTTTAGGTTTGGATAGGTTTGTTCGGCAAGTTGGTGGCGTTTAAGGCGGTCAGCCCAATAAACTGCGGTTATATCTTCGGAGGTTTGTGGTATCAGAGGCTCGTTTCCGGCATATCTCATTGAAAACCAATAGGTTTTTTTTAGTGTATAGAATCCTTTGTGCGGATAGATGTGAAATGACGATTGTAAAGGTGTTACGATTTCGTGGGTGTGTATGCCGCACTCTTCGGCTACTTCTCTTATTGCTGCGTGTTCGGGCGATTCTTTTTTTTCGATTTTGCCTTTGGGTAAATCCGGTAACCCGAAACGCTCAATGACAAGTAATTCGTTTCGATGGTTATAGACCAAACCGCCGGCGGCTTCAACATAGTTCAGGTTTTTGCGAATAAGCTCCAAATCAGACTGTCTGTATCGAATTTCATAAGTCGTTTTTGAGTCTAAAAAATTTATAAATCGCTTAATATCAAATACTTCAAAGTGAGTATCTGATAATGTTACCGTTTTTTCGCCACAAAAAAGTCGCATGATTATTTTTTTGCAAAATTAGAAAAGTCGTTGTGTCTGTCAAATTTTTTGCCACAAATTCAGAAAAAATCATTGTTTAGTTTACAGCATAGAGTATTTTTAACAATATTTTGAGCAAGTATCAAAATTAAATAGTTTATTATCAACTTACTACATAAATATATGTTCGTAATAATTCGTGAATTTCCGTTCTTTTTTTATATTTTTGGCTTCAACTCATTGTCGGTTTAAGAACGAATCAATGGTTACTAAATCTGCTTTTCTCATAATTATCATTTTTTAAATATTTCTTTTTTATGATATTTCTTTTTTAAATCATTTTTGGTTTATTTTTTGTGTTCTAAAATAATAGTTCTAATTTAGCAATTATTCTTTACATTTGTAAACTTTTTATAAAATTTCAATCGGTATGAACATTATCTACAAAATTGTCTTTTATGTATTGATATTCAGCTTTGCCGGTACAGTATCTGCGCAAACTGATACAGTTGCAAGTTCCGAAAAAGTGAAAAAAGGATTCAGTATGGGCGGAGTTCCCGTTGTGGCATACAATTCCGATGTGGGTTTCAAATACGGAGCACTTGTAAATTTGTATCATTACGGAGATGGTTCTCGGTATCCGAATTACAATCATTCTTTGTATTTGGAATGGTCGCGTACGACAAAGGGCAGCGGTATCAATCAAATGATTTACGAAACACAAACCTTAATACCGAATACTCGTATGATATTAGAAGCAAGTTACTTAACCGAACTTGCACTTGATTTTTACGGATTCAACGGAGCAGCGGCATACTACAATCCCGGTTTTGAACAGACAGATGCAGCCGACTATATCAGCCGGATGTATTACAGACATTCGCGCGAGTTATTACGCTTAAAATCTGATTTCCAAGGAAATATCGGAACTGAAAAAACAAGATGGCTTGCCGGTTTTGAACATTACGGCACGACCATCAGTCCTGTTGATATTGCAAAATTGAATGAAGGAAAGCCGGCAGAAGAACAATTGCCCGATGTGCCCACTTTGTATGATAACTATGTGAAGTGGAATGTCATACCGGATGACCAGAAGGAAGGAGGAACAGTCAATTTGTTCAAAATAGGGTTTGTTTACGACACTCGAAATATGGAGGCAAACCCCGAACGTGGCTTATGGGAAGAAGCGATGCTTATAACTGCCCCCGGGTTTCTCGGAAATGATTATGCTTACAACCGCCTTGCAATCATGCACCGCCACTATGTAACCATACCCGGCGTTCCGAACCGCCTGACATTTGCCTACCGCTTGGCATATCAAATGAACTTGTCCGGACAAATGCCTTTTTACATGTTGCCTTATGTACTTGACACAAAACAAACAAGAGACGGTTTGGGCGGAAGCAATAATCTGAGAGGCATCATGCGTAATCGTATCGTAGGCAACGATTTTGCTTTTGCAAACGCAGAGTTTCGTTGGATACCGTTCAAAACTATCATTTTAAAACAAAACTTTTATCTCGGTATAAATTTGTTTGCCGATGCCGGTATGGTTACGAAGCCTTATGATTTTAATACGGCGGGTGTTCCGTCTGCTGATTTGAAATATCTTGATTATGCCGAAGAAAAACCGCATATCGGATACGGAGCCGGAATTCGTTTGGCTTTGAACAATAATTTTATCATTGCTGTAGATTATGGCATGGCTGCCGATAAGCAAGACGGGTCGAGCGGGTTGTACATCGGTCTCAATTATATTTATTAATCTTGTAATTAGATGAAGAACATAGCTGTAAACAGTGTATTATTTGCCTGTTTGTTTTTAATGTATTCAATTCAAAGTTTCGCTCAAAAAGATTTTTCGAAAGAAAAGGCAGAATTGATGTATGAACTTCCTAAATATTTTGATTGGAAGATTCAAAACAATGATATTTCTGTTGCAGTTGTCGGCGGCGATAAGGAACTCATGAAATCTTTGAGTAAATTATCTAAGAAGAAATATGCACACGGAAAATCGTTTACAGCAACATATTTTATGCAACCTGCTGATTTAATTCAGTTTGAAGATGGTGTAAATATCATTTATATCGCCAAAGAATTTAATAAACAACTCCCGAAAGTGCTCGAATATGCTCGCATGACCGGAGCTGTTTTGGTTTCCGAGGATTGGGATTCGCGCAGAGAGTTGATGCTAAACTTTATTTCGGCAAACGGAAAATTTGAATTTGAATACAATAAACGAAACCTGAACGACAACGAAATAATTGTCAATGAGGGTTTTATTAAAGTAGGAGGTAAAATTATTGACGACCACAGCTTGCTCGAAGAATCAGAATCGAACTTGGATAAGGAACGCGACAAAGTGCGTGCACAACGCGAAGAACTCCGAATTCAAGAGTTAAAACTTGCTTATCAGCTCAAAATGATAGACAAACAAACTCAAACAATTAAAGAACATCAGGATGAGATTGAAGAACAGCAAAAACAAATGGCTGAACAGCGTAAACAAATAGAAGTTCAGAAACAAGAACTTGGCTTACTGATGCAAAAAGCAGAGGTGCAAACTCAACAACTTATTGCCGCGACTAATATTTTGAAAGAGAAAGAAAAAGATGTAGAACGACAAACGCAAAAGTTAAACGAACAAAAACAAATGTTTGACGAGCAACAAAAAGTGTTAGAGACGCAAAAATCTGAAATTGAAGAGCGACAATCAAAAATTCAGGC
>DYOJ01000564.1 GCA_020720705.1 Acetofilamentum sp. | reverse complement strand
TGTTTTCACCTCAAAGCCTTAAATATCAGGTGAAAACACCTGATATGTGCAGGTATCGAGTATTGAGTATTGAGTAGTTAGTATTTCGATTTTTTTGTAAAATGTAGATGAGTCCACTCCTAAAAGTGTTTTTGACAGAATTATGCTGAATTTAATATTTGCCAACTGCTTATATGCAAATGATAACAAAAAGCATTTTCGTTGTAATTCGTGAATTAGTGGTCAATTACGACTTTTCGGAGTGGACTCATTGAAATTCAGTAAATACGAGAATTTTATAATAGAAACTAATTTTAGTCTGTACTTAATTTCACGTTCTTTAATCCGAAGCTCAAACGCTTCGGATTTTTTTTTGTCGAAACAAAGGATATTTTTATCGGATTATTTTTTGTTGTATGTTTGTGGAAATTTTTTTTGAACCATGAATCTCACTAAAATATATCAAAAATCAGAACAACAAGAATTTCTGACCGTAGAAGAAGGTGTTTTTTTATTCAAAAATGCTCCGACAGCCGAGCTGATGTATCTTGGCAATGAATTACGAAAAAAAAATCAAAAACCTGAGAATCAAAATGTTGTCGGCTGGATTATTGACCGCAATGTGAATATCACAAACTCATGCGTGGCACAATGTCAGTTCTGTAATTTTTATCGGAATCCGAAAAGTCCGGAAGTTTACGTAACAAGTATAGAACAATATCGTGAAAAAATAAAAGTTTTGCGTGATTTTGGCGGAAATCAACTCCTTTTGCAAGGCGGTCTGCATCCGAAATTAGGATTGGAATGGTATTCCGAATTGTTTTCAACTCTAAAAAACGAATTCCCCGACATCAAACTCCATGCGCTCGGTCCGGCTGAGATACACCATATTGCTCGCCTTGCAAAAACAGACTATCGAACTGTTTTGCAAAAACTTAACGAGTCCGGTTTGGATAGCTTACCCGGAGCCGGTGCCGAAATTTTGGACGACAGAGTTCGTAAAATCGTTTCCAAAGGTAAATGTACTGCCGAGCAATGGTTGGGCGTGATGCGCGAAGCCCACAAATTGAAACTGACAACCTCCGCAACCATGATGTTCGGACATATTGAAACCATAGAAGAGCGTATCAATCATTTTGTAAAATTGCGTACCGTTCAAGCCGAAAAACCTGCGGACAGCGAAGGTTTTACCACATTTATACCTTGGCCCTTCCAAGATTACGGAACGGAATTAAATACTCAATACGGAGTTAAAAATACTGTCGGCGCGGATGAATACTTGCGAATGATAGCTTTAAGCCGTATTATGATGCCGAATATCAAGAACTTACAAGCATCGTGGCTCACAGTGGGAAAAACTGTGGGGCAACTGAGTTTGCATGCAGGCGCAAATGATTTTGGCTCAATCATGATTGAGGAAAATGTGGTATCAGTTGCCGGTGCCGACCATACGTTTGATGCCGCGCAAATTCAAGCTGCAATAGCCGAAGCCGGATTTAAGCCTATCCGCAGAAATCAGAAATATGAATACTTGGCTTAGTATACTGTTCACGGTTTAACGTTTAATGTTTATAGTTACACATTTAATTTAAATTCAGCATATTGACTGATTTTTATAATTAATATTTAGGTTCTGCTGAAAAACTCTAATTTGTATTAAAAAGACCTCGTAGAGGTCATAAGTTTGTAGAAAATTCACAAAAATGATGTTCGACCCCAGCGGGGTCGTATATTTTATTAACAATTACAATCTCTATAAACATTTAATCCCTACGGGATATTTTTGATTAAAATTTTATGGGCAAGGATTTTTATGTTGATATATCAAAAAGTTTGCTCTCGAAATACAATACTATTTTTGTTTGTATCTATATTTTAATTCTTTAATCGTTTTTCAGCAGACCCTAATTAAAAAACAACTGCGCCAAAAATCCGCCGAAAATGCCCTGCGCAGTGTATTTTGACGTGTTTTTGAAAAAAAAATAGCATTTTCATACATGAAACAGCTCTCAGAAAATGCGCCGAAAGCATGTTCATACATGAGACACCCATGCGCATAAGCGCGACACACAGTTTCATACATGAAACACCCCAAAAAACTTGCGCCGACACCATTTTCATATATGGAAATACCATGTATGCGTGCCACACTGTTCAAAAGCGCTAAATATCTTCACTTATTTTCACGAAACAAGGCATTTGCATCTATGAACATGTATA
>DYOJ01000563.1 GCA_020720705.1 Acetofilamentum sp. | reverse complement strand
CCATTGAATGACTACTAAATGACAAAACATTCGATTGAAAAAATGACTACAACCTGCATAATTTCAAATATTTACACGTTTTCTTACAAACACTGAATAACCGTTCTGTTTATTTTTTTAAAGATTTAAGGTATGCGTCTGCAAGTGCAAGATTTGGAATTCCGAAACCGTAATCGGCATTCGGTTCAAGTGCCAAACTTGCGGTGCGACGAACGGCATCAATAATTTCGATGTTCGTAAACTCCGGATTTGCCTGCCAAAGACACGCAACTGCACCTGCCAGAATCGGACCCGAAAACGAAGTTCCGAAACTTGAGGTGATTTTGCCGCTTGAACTTTGAACTTTGGCGAACGACCCTTGAGCCATACCGTCCGGTTTTATTCGCCCGTCTGCTGTCGGTCCGCGCGAACTGAAATCGGATATTGTTCCAATGGCTGTTACCGAGCCTACGGCGAGAACATTGTCGGCATCGGCAGGTGCCGACACGTAATGCCATGGGTCGTTACCCTCGTTGCCCGCACTTGTAACAACGAAAATACCTTTACTTGCGGCAATATCGGCGGCAATAGAGATAGGGGCAGTGTCGCCGTTCATATCTTCGTATTTGTGGCTGTGGATTTTGTCGTCAAAATCGTTGTAACCCAACGAACTGTGAATCAAATCAACCCCAAGACTGTCGGCATATTCTGCTCCGGCTATCCAATAGTATTCTTCGACTATATATTCAGACGCTTCGTCTTCGGTGCGCAATAAATAAAATTCGGCATCGGGTGCAGTTCCGACAAGCTCTCCGGGCATATTTCCGCCAATGCAGGACAGAACCATCATTCCGTGTGTGTCATCCTCATAAACTTCGCCGTCTCGGGCTACAAAATCTCGAATTCCGAGAATTTGATTGTTTTTGTGCAAGGTCTCAAATGAAGGCAATTCGTTTACATGATAAAAACCGGCATCCAACACTGCTATTTGCATACCTTTACCTGTAAAGCCCAAACTATGAAGAACATCCACTTTGAGCATTTCGGCTTGATTTTTGCCTTTGCCATAGTCGAAAGCACTTTTCTCGCCTTTGGTAGCCGAGAGTTTTTTTAATTTTTTGAATTTCTCAGGCTCAGTTTTTTTGGCATCGGCTTTCGGAATTGTATTGTAAGGTTCCACAAACTCAAGTGCCGAAGCTTTTGCATACAAATCAGGATTTTCGGAATAAACCACAGCCAAGTTCATCCATTTGGACACGGCATAAATCTCAAACCCTAAGGATTTTAATTCGTTAAGATAGGTTTGGGTTACCGGCATATCTTGTTCGGTTACTGCTATTTTCCGAGTTTTACGACGTTCGATGGCACGGTCAGACAAAAATTGTTCAGGTTTTTCGATGCTATAACCGTTGTTTTTTTTATCTTTAAACTTAACGATATAAATATTCGGTTTAATCTGTGTTTGTGAAAACAACCCAAAACTAATCAACAAGGCGGCTAAAAAGGCAATACTTCTTTTCATGCGTTTATAATTTATATTTATTTGATATTCAATATCTTAAAAACTATTTATTAGAGCTTATTACTATTTAAACAACTGCATAGTACTATAAAAGTTCTTTGCATCTATGTCTGTTTAATCATTCCCTTATTTGTCAAAAATCTATGGCATGGCTGTTTTATGCGCGATTGTTTTTCGATATCCAGCTACTCAAGTAGAGTGATTATTTAAACGAGTAAAAGTAAAAATAATTTACACTTTATCAATCAAATTGAAGTATAAAATTAGTTAAATCACAAAAAGTGCCTGCAACATCTTTTTACTTGAAACCTATTTTTAGGAAAATTGTCCTTTTTGACTCCGCACTGAATTTTTTTTTAGCCGCTAAGCGGTTTTGTTAGTATCTGAAAATCAATACATGAGTCCACCCCGAAAAGTGTTTTTGACAGAATTATTCTGAAATCAACTTATGTAAATTTCGTATATTCAATTGATTATAAAAAGAAAATTCTTAATAATTCGTGAATTAGTGGTCAATTTCGACTTTTCGGAGTGGACTCATACATTCAAGATTAATTTTTTTTCAAAAAAACGAAAAATACCGCTTAACTTTTTGAACTTTAAACTTTTATCCTTAAACTCCGAATCATTTGTGAATAATTCAGGTTTGAAATTCAATCGAAACTGAATATATCGCAACGAATGACTACTTTATGACTATTTA
>DYOJ01000562.1 GCA_020720705.1 Acetofilamentum sp. | reverse complement strand
AATACTTGCGTCTATTCAAACTCTAAATTTTTAACCGTAAACTGTATAGTTGATTGAAACAATTGTTGAAAGTACATTTTAATGGTGTCCCCCAAAAATAAGCCACCATATTAGTCTTTCAGACATTTTTCATAATGGTTGCCGTCCTCAGATTCTGTAAATCCGATTTTTTTTAGATATTTGGAATAGATAGGACTGCGTTTTGAGGCAACAACTTTTTCAAAACCTGCATCTGTGAAACGTTTTTTAAGACGAGAATAAATGTAACGTCCGTTTTTGTAATCCCGATATTGAGGCACAACATAATCCAATCCGACTTTTAAAATATTTCCGTCTTCGCGGCGTGCTAAGAACAAACCGGCAACAGCCATATTGCGTAAAATAAAGAAACTTACCGTGTTCAGTTCAGGTTTATACTCAAAACCGGGGTTGAATTTTTGAATTTCAGGCAAATGGTATTCAACAAATCGAAGCAAATATTTGTTATCGGGGCGCACTTCGAGGGTTTCAAATTTTTCTTTTTTGTTAAAGATTCTGTATAAATAAAAAGCGTCCACCGACACAATAAACGCATTCAGCATACCCACCGGATATGCTCCTATCAGGAAACCGTAAGTTGTGAACGTAATTGCGCCTATAATGTTGATAATCCGAAATTTAACTATAGAGTTCATAGTCATTGATATAGCTACAATTACCGAAGCAGCGTAGCCGATAATTTCATATACTGTCATTTTGTGATATTTTTAAATTTAGCAGGCAAAAGTAAGATTCTTTTACAAAAAAAGCAACAAACTGACAGCCATAACTGCCATGCCGACAATTAATCCGTATATTGCAGAGTGTGGTTTACCGTATTCGCGCGCGGTCGGCAGCAACTCGTCCAACGAAATAAAGACCATGATACCGGCAACTGCAGCAAATAAAACTCCGAACAAAGTATCGCTCAAATAAGGCATCAACAGAAGGAAACCTATTAGGGCGCCTACAGGTTCGGCTAAGCCGGAAAGAAAAGACAGTACGAATGCCTTTCGCTTGCTGCCTGTTGCGTAATATAAAGGTATAGAGACGGCAATACCTTCCGGAATATTATGAATGGCAATCGCAACAGCAATAGCCAACCCAAGTGTAGGGTCTTGCAACGTAGCAACAAAAGTGGCTAAACCTTCCGGAAAATTGTGTATCGCAATAGCAAGAGCCGAAAACAATCCCATTTTCAGCAATTTTTGGTCTTTGGCTATCTGCACGCGTTGGCTGACATCTTCTACTTTTCGTATTTCATGCGGGTTTTCAAATTCCGGAATAAGTTTATCTATTAACGCAATTAGGAGAATGCCGCCAAAAAAAGCCAAGACAGTATAGGTTGTTCCAAACTTTTCGCCATATTCAGAAATCAGTGCTATTTTTGCCTTTCCGAATATTTCAATCATCGAAACATATATCATCACGCCGGCAGAAAAACCGAGTGAAACAGAAAGGAAAACCGTGTTTGTTCGTTTGGTAAAAAACGCCAGCGCACTCCCAATTCCTGTGGACAATCCGGCAAAAAGTGTAAACCCAAAGGCTGTCAGTATCGCATCTGTGCTCATAATTATTCCGAACTGCCGTCCGGTATATGTAAATTTGACAAATTCTCTATAAAACAATTGAGCATATTTTTGTATTCAGAATAATAATCTGACAAATTCGTATCTGCTATCAAATAGGGATATATGACTTTTTTAGGATTGAGTGAACTAATTTTATTTTTAAAATATAAGATATCATCAATTTTATCGCTATCAGCTTTTCGGTTACTTGTTTTGTATATCATTGAATTACAGATATTTGAATTAAACTGAAGCCAAAGTTCAAACCGATTAGGTTCAAACAAAAGCCACCGATTGAGAATTACTCCGACTTCGTCCAAAAGTCGTTCAAGTTCTTTCCGATATTTCGTATGCAAGTTTTGATAACGAGTCATAGTTCGTGTGCTAAGGCTTTCATTTTCAAGTTTTTTGGAAAGCTCATCAAATTTTGCCTTACTGTTTTGAGATTCCTGAAGTAATACGCCCAGTGTTTCAAATTCGAGTTTTATATCTGAGAGTTCCATATTTTTATTGTTTTGAAATTATATTTAGGTTTTGATATCTATTTCTACTTTACGAAGTTATGCCGGAAAAAGAAAAGCGTGGACGCTTATTGCATTTTCTATTTGCGTTTAGCGTCCACGC
>DYOJ01000039.1:7282-13002 GCA_020720705.1 Acetofilamentum sp. | reverse complement strand
TTTTTTACTTTTGCGGATATTTTTTTCACAATACTTCGTTAGATTTTAGTATTTAGAGGTTAGACATTAGACTCAAATCGTTTTATTCCAATTAGTAATAATCAGTACTCAATTTGAGATATATTAGCATCTAATTTACAATAAATCAATATATTAAAAAAATGTTAACGAACTTTTTTTTCACAAATATACACCAAAATACTTTTGTAAATATGCAAAACCGACAATCCGAACTGCATCCCGTGTTCCGTAAAGAAAGTATTGATTTTGTAACCGTTGCCAACGAGTTCTGTCTTCTGGCGGAGCGTGCGGGCGATTTTTCAAAAATTGAACTCCTGACACGTGCTCACAAACTTTTGCCCTTGCTATATTTTAAAACTGCCGTGTTGCCCCAACCGGCGGAAAGTATCGGCGAGGATTACGAAAAATTTGTCGGCGAAGCTGATTGGCATTTTATTGAAGAGAAAATTTCAAAAAAACTGGGTGCATCCCAACGTTACATGAACATAACTTTGCCCGAACATCCGCAGGATTCGGAAGAAATATCAATGTCCGAAGCGTTTGCTGATATTTATCAGGATTTGAAAGATTTTGTCATGCTCTACGAAACCGGCTCGGAAGATGCTGTAAATGAAGCCATGTTTGAGCTTACTGATAATTTTCGACAAATCTGGGGACCGCGTATTTTGGCAGTTTCCGCCGAAATTCATACTCTACTTTTCGGCATTGAGCCGGTAGAAGAAGAAATCTCTCCTGCCGAACAAACTGAAAATGATGATTTTGAAGACGATGATTTTCACGAAATTGATGTCCGAAATTTTTTCAAACGATAAATTATTTACCTTTGTGTACTAAAATACTTCGTTAGATTTTAGAATTTAGACGTTAGATATTAGACGCAAATCGCTTAATTACAATTAGTTACAATCATACTCTTATTCGAGAAATTTTCTTATCTAATTTGCAATAAATCAATAACTTACAAAAAATATTAACGGAGTATTGTGACTTAAAATCTCAAAAATAAATCTCAAAAATAAATCGCAAGTTTAAATCGCAAAAATAAATCGCAAAAATAAATCGCAAAATATGTTCATCACAATATTTTTACTTTCGCTTTCCATAGTTGCAATCTCGGTTTTGGTCATGGGCATCAAAATCCTGTTTTCCAAAAAAGGACAATTTCCCGACTCAAGTGTCAGCGGTAACAAAGCACTCAGACGCAAAAAAATCTATTGCATCAAAACAGAACAAGTCATTATTGATAAAAATTACAAACGAAAAGATGGCGGCGGCGAAATTACTTGCTCCGGTTGTTAAGGATGATGTCTGATATTGAATAATCTCTGTTTGAATTCTCATAACTCGTTAAATTACTTTACCGTTTCCGGGTAAATTTGAGAGTTTAATTAGAGTCTGCTGAAAAACGATTAAAGAATTAAAATATAGGTAAGTCCACACCGAAAAGTATCTTTTAGAGGATAATGCAGAAATTTACATTTGTAAACAGCTAATATGCAATTAATTACAAAAAGTAAATTCGTAATACTTCGTGAATTTGTGGTCAATTTAGACTTTTCGGAGTGGACTTATAGATAATTTCCAAATTATCAAATTATCAAATTTCCAAATTAACACATTTTCAAGATAGTGCTCTATTGTTTTCGGAATCAGAACTACGTTTCGGAATGTTGCTTGATATTTTTTAATTTAGAATGAATCTAAATTAAAAAATCGGATAAGAATATCGGAATTTTTTGTACTTTTGGGAAATTTTTTAATTTGCTTAATCAAACAAACGATTGCAAATTCCGGGGCTTATTTTTTTCTTATTTAGAATTTATTTAGACAAGATATGAAAGACAAATCACGCAACGAACATCACGATGACAGCAATAAAACCTCACGTCGCGATTTTCTGAAAAAAGGTATCCTCGTAGGAGCAGGAACTGTACTTGCGGGCGGTATTGTTACATCATTCGATGCGTTCGCACAAGGCGGCGACACCATTAAAGTAATGACTACCGACGGCAAAGTTCTCAAAATTCCGGCTTCGCAAGCCATTGAGGTTGGAGCGCGGACAGAGGAAACTATGCAAAAAGAAGGCAGACTCGGAATACCCGGACGCAAATGGACAATGGTGATTGACCTGAGCAAATGCCAGAACGCGCGTATGTGTATGGCTGCATGCCAGTCGGCTCACCAATTGAAACCGGAAATGCACCATATCAATGTGTTGCAAATGGACCACGGTATCGGAACAGCACCCTATTACATGCCTAAGCCTTGCCAACACTGCGACAACCCGCCTTGTACAAAAGTTTGCCCCGTTGATGCGACATTCAAACGCCAAGACGGCATTGTACTTGTTGATAATGAGCGCTGTATCGGTTGCCGTTTTTGCATTGCCGCCTGTCCGTACTCAGCCCGAGTATTCAATTGGACTGACCCCAAAGACAAAGAAAAATACGAAGAACTGGAATACAATATGGAAATGAATGTTCCGCAAAAACGAGGAACAGTAACCAAATGTGTATTCAGTGCCGACAGACTGCGCGAAGGAAAATTACCCTATTGTGCTTCGGCTTGTCCGAACGGTGTTTATTGGTTCGGAGATATGAACGAAGATGCCGTAACGAACGGAACGTCCAAAGAAACAGTGCGTTTCAGCGAGCTGGTGAGGGATAATGCCGGTTACACCTTGTTACCGGAACTCGGAACGCAACCCTCCGTATATTATTTGCCCGAAAAAGACCGTAGGGTGCCCTTTAAAACAGACCTGAATTTAAACGAAAAACATCACTAAACATAAATTATTAACATCTTAAAATTCAAAGCATAATGGCGGAACTAAACAGAGAAGAGTCAAAACGTACCCTTCACAAAATTGTAACCGACCTCACGTCTCCGATTCAAAAGCATTACGGTTTTAAACCGTGGATTTTTTCACTCTTGCTTATCATCGGTGTCGGGTTGTATGCGTATGTTACACAATTGCAAAAAGGCTTAGGCGCTACAAACTTAAATGATTATGTTTCATGGGGTTTGTATATTGCAGGCTTTATATTTTTTGTGGCAACCGCACTTATCGGTATGTTAATAAGTTCAGTATTAGGACTTATCGGGGTTAAGTGGATACACCCCATTGCACGTATTGCCGAAATGATAGCACTCGGATTTGCCTTAATGGCAGGCTTAGTCATCGTATTCGATATGGGGCGTCCGGATAGGGCACATCATTTATTTTTATACGGACGACCGCAATCTCCGATTGTTTGGGATTTAACAGTCGTCTTGACATACACCGCAATCAGTTTGCTGTTATACATCTTGCCCTTGATACCGGATATGCCTTTTTTGAAAAAAACAATCCATAATCGCCCAAAATGGCAACAAAAAGTATATAATTTTTTGGCTTTCAATTGGATAGGCGACCGTGAACAATACAGAATCCTGAAACGTTCAATACGAGTATTGTCAATCTTAATCATTCCGGTTGCTTTGGCAATCCATACAGTAACCTCTTGGCTCTTTGCACTGACGCCGAGAGTCGGTTGGGATTCAACTATCTTCGGACCCTATTATGTAACGGGTGCTTTCGTGAACGGTGTAGCGGCTGTTTTGATAGCAATGTACATATTTCGCCAAAATTTCAAATTGAAAGAATATTTAACCGATTTTCATTTTGAACGTGTTGCCCGTTTGTTTGTACTTATGATGTTGGTATATTTGTATTTCAATATAAACGAATATATCGTTCCGGGTTATAAAATGAAAAAAGGAGAAGATGTTCATCTATTAACCTTATTTTCAGGACATTACTCCGGTTTGTTCTGGTACACCCAATTTACCGGACTATTGTTGCCTATTTTCTTACTTTTATTCAAGAAAATGCGAAAACCTGTGCCGACAGCAATTATCGGATTGTTTGTCATTATTGCCGGTTTGTTAAAACGATTATTAATAACCGTACCTACACTCGAACATCCGCATTTACCTATCCAAAATGTGCCTGAAAGTTTCCACAGTTACACACCTAACGGAATTGAGTGGGCTATACTCGGTATGTCAATTGGCGGAGCATTACTGATTATCACTATTTTGGCAAAACTTTTCCCGGTGATGCCGATATGGGAAATCGCACACGACAAAGGTGTTCACGAGGATGATATTAAGAACTACGACCCGAAGGAATATGAATCAAATAAAGCTATTAACTAAGGACAAAAAAATAGAGTATGAATATCCGACATAAAATAGCAATAAGCATAACAGCAAGTTTATTTTTTGTATCACAACTTGCTCATGCACAATGGAATATCCCTGAAGATTCCAAAACTTTGAAAGCCCCGAAACCGGTTTCCGCCGAAAGTGTAATTGCCGGTAAAGCTCTCTACAATACAAATTGCGCATCGTGCCACGGACAACCGGGTGAGAATAATGCCATCGCACTAAGCCCCAAACCCACAGATTTGGGAAGCTCCGAGTTTCAGGCAAGAAGCACCGAAGGTTCTGTTTATTTTCAAGTATCCGAAGGAATGGGAACGATGCCTTCGTTCAAAACAAGCCTTAAAGATGATGAATGTTGGCAGCTTGCACAATATATCCGTTCGTTTTCGGCGGAAGGTGCTGTTGATTTATCTTCACAATCCAAAGACCTTGATTTGCGCCTCGACCTCACAAGCAAAGAACACAAAATCATAGCCGTAGCTTATGACAAAGGTGCGTCCGTTGAAGGAGTTAAAGTGGCATTTTTTATCAAACGTTATTTTGGTAATTTACCTATCGGTGTTTCAAAAACCAACGCAAACGGTTTTGCTCAGGCACAGTTTCCGACAGATATTCCCGGAGCCGATACACTTGGAACAACTGAGGTGATTGTCAAATTTGCCGAAGAAGACCTCTACGGAAAAAAAATAATCACAGAAAAAGTTGCTTGGGGCAAACCGTTTAAGTTTATCAACCCTCTGGACGATAATCATTTATGGGCATCAAGAGCTAATACTCCCACATGGCTTTTATTAAGCTATCTCGGCGTTGTCGGAGGCGTATGGTTGACCATTTTGTGGGTAGTCGGGCAAATACTGAAAATCAGAACTTACGGTAAGTGGCATTAATGTAAAGTTTTGTTTAAAAATTTTTTATAATATAAAAGTCATCCGTTTTTTTTATTCGGATGACTTTTTGTATATTTGCATTAATTTTTTAAATTAATATTAGAACCATGAAAAAAGTATTTTTCGCTCTTTTGTTTGCACTTTCACTCTTGGCAACAAACGGTATGCAAGCACAAAACGAGTATGACAACGCTCTTGGGTTGCGGTTGGGACGTTACAACGGAGTAACTTTCAAGCATTTTATGAACGGTAAGGGCGCTGCCGAAGTTATTTTGACCACACACCCAAGCTATGGATGGTCGGCACGTTTATTATACGAACATCATTTACCGTTCTTTGATGTAAATCAAATGAATTGGTATTTCGGCGGCGGTTTGTATGCCGGATTTTACGGCAACCATTCAACACTCGGATTGGTGGGCGACTTGGGCTTGGAATACACTTTCAAGGCTGCACCGTTTTGTATCAGTCTGGATTGGCAACCATGGTTCCCGATTGTGAACCCTTATAATTACAATCGTTTTGTAGGCGACGGAGGTGCATTCTCTATTCGATATACATTTTAATTCTCAGAAATATAGTTTGCCATAGAAACCTATTATT
>DYOJ01000039.1:0-7182 GCA_020720705.1 Acetofilamentum sp. | reverse complement strand
TCAACTATAAACCGTAAACAGTATATTCTTAATGGTAGTGTTCCTATGGCAAACTTGAATTTGTATATTTATGAAAATATGCTTAATGTTTATCGGTAAAACATCAAAACAGTACCTTCAAACAGGAATTGACGACTATGTCAATCGGATTAAGCATTACACCAAGTTCGAGATTATTGAAATTTCTGACGTTAAAATTAGTCCAAAAGAAGCCGTTTCTATCTTGAAAAAAAAGGAAGGTGAGTCTTTTTTAAAGCAAATCGAAGCGCAAGACACTTTGATGCTCTTGGACGAAAACGGCATAGCTTTATCGTCTGTTGATTTTGCTCAATTTATTGAAAAACAGCAATTAAAATCTACAAAACGGCTTGTATTCGCAATAGGCGGAGCTTTCGGATTCTCGGAACAAATGTATGAAAGAGCAGACTATAAAGTCTCGTTTTCAGCGATGACCTTTTCGCATCAACTTATCCGGCTTATTTTTTGCGAACAACTATACAGAGCATTCACAATCATTAATAACGAACCGTATCATAATGCGTAAAGCACAGAATATCAAAGCAATATTAGCATGGGCAAATCAATTCAAGTTCTTGCTGATGTTCTTTTTGTTGTTTTCCGCTGCGGTTATCATGCAACGCAGGGTGATACAAACCGAGACGTTCAGTGTTGATAGCAAACATATTGAAATTCAAATACATAATCTTGAAACAGAACTGGTAAATTTAGTTTCGGAGACAAAAAAAAATTACTTAGACGGAATATTTTTTGAAACTGACAGCCTCTCAACGTGGATGATTGAGAAGGACTATTCCGAATATACAAATCGAGGTTTCTCGGTGTTAGTATATAAAAATGACACCCTGAGGTTTTGGTCTGAAAATACGGTACCTGTTCCGCATTATTTATCTGATAATGAATTTTTTAACAAAAAAATTGTTCAGCTCGGAAATGGTTGGTTTTTGATAGACAAAGCTGAAATTGAAAACGGACTTGTCATCGGTTTGTTACGTGTTAAAAATAATTATACCTATGAAAATCGCTTTTTGGATAACTCGTATCGGGAAGACCTTGCTATTCCGTCAAGCGTAAAAATATCAGATGAACCGAGTACCTACGGAAAAATTATCAGGAACAAAAACGGCGACCCCATTTTTTCATTAGTGCCGGTAAGCAACGTTATCCCTGTAAGAGAGTTGGGCGCATGGGTCGGCATACTCTATTTTTTAAGTTTTGCGTTTTTGTTTCTCTTTGCCAATGAGATGTTTAAGCGCATAGCGGCTTATCAGAACGGGGAATGGTATCTGGTACTTCTTACCCTGATAATCATTATGGGACGAATTGCTATGATTCGGTTTAAGTTTCCGTTTTTTGTATATTCATTGGTGTTTTTTGAACCCGAAATCTACGCGGGGTATCAATTTTCGCCGCACATAGGCGATTTGCTGCTGAATGCAGTCGTTCTGTTATTTTTGAGTGCAAATTTGTTCCGTATTTTCCCGATAGAAAAAATACTTTCTAAATTACACGAAAAATCAGTCGTATTGTTTGTTATCTTACAAAATCTGCTGCTTTTTGCCGTAGGATTTTATCTCGCTTGGATATCGAATATTACCAATGATTTGGTTCAGAATTCAAATATCGAATTACGAATTCATCTTATAACTAAAATTGATATTTTTTCTATAATTTCGTACATTATTCTCGGGTTGCTTTTTACTTCCGTAGTCATTCCTACAGACCGGTTATTGAAATTGTACGCCCTCCATAGCACTTACAAACGATTTTTGTTATACTTTTTACCCGTTTATATTGTTGCTGTCGCTGTTTATTATTTTATACATAATTTTGATTATCAATATCTTGCACTTGTTTATGCTGCTCTGATATTGTTTGTTTCTTTTACTCGCTTTATAGGGAAAGAATACCGATATTTTAATTTGGCTATACTTGTGGTCTTGTTTTCGACACATATTGTGCTGACGGTTTACACTTATGTTGAAGAAAATAAGAACGATGAAAGTAAAATACTCATCACACAATTGGAAGATGAACGAGATTTAGTTGCAGAATTACTTTTGAGTGAAATCGGCGAACGCATGAACACAGACCCCATGCTGATTCGGATGATTACAAACACAATTCCTGACCATAAACTTACGGTTCACGACTATCTGAAACGAAAATATTTTTTCGGATTTTGGGAAAAATACAAACTCACGACAACACTGTGCGGCAATGTGCTTACCTATCCGGAGGCGAACCAAGCAGAAAATTGTGAGCGGTATTTCTTGAAAAATATTAAAGAGTTCGGACATAAATTAGAAAATTCGGACTTCTATTTTATCGGAAACAGAGACGGAACCATTACTTATTTCGGAAAATTCAGTGTTCCCGTAACGCTTGATGAACGCCGAATTACGGTTTATATCCAATTGAAAGAAATATTAAGCGACATCAGGCTCGGATACCCTGATTTATTGATAGATGAAAGCGATGTTTCCAAGAATATTTTTGCCGATTACTCTTATGCAAAATATCGAAAAGGGAAATTAGTTTCTAAATCAGGCGATTTTCCCTTTGATTTGAACGACCGCGCATTTTCCGATTTTCCTGACGGAGAGTTTGTCCGCAAAGACGGATATTTGCACCATTTGCATCGCGGGACACAAGGAAACCTTATTGTACTCAGCAGGTTACAAATCAAACCGTTTGAGTATTTAACAGCATTTGCGTATCTGTTTGTATTTTTAAACGTGATACTTTTGCCGGCGGTAGTTGTGTCCAACCCAAGTTTTTTGCTTAAAAAATTCAAACCGGACTTCAAAAATCGCATTCGGTTTTCTATGCTCTTTATTTTGCTTGTAACCTTTTTGCTGTTTACCGGCGGCACGATTTTTTATGCAGTTTTGAGACATCAAGAAATTCAAAATGAGCAACTTGCCGAAAAAATGCAATCCGTCATAACTGAATTAAAGCACAAACTTGCAGCGGAGGACAAACTTACTCCCGAATGGAAATCGCCCGGATACGAACATTTGGACGAATTATTGATAAAATTTTCGCAAATATTTTTTGTAGATATTAATGTTTATGATTTAAACGGATTTTTACTTGCAACATCTCGCCCGGAGGTCTTTGAACGTGGATTAATCAGCAAAGAAATCAATAGAAATGCTTATAATAGTCTGGTTTTCAATAAGAAAGCCTTGTTGATTCAAAAAGAGCACATCGGGCTGTTGAATTACTCCTCCGTTTATATCCCGTTTGAAAACAAAGACAACCAAGTGCTGGCTTATGTCAATTTACCGTATTTTACGGATGATGACAATCTTCAAAAAAATATCAGTAACTTACTCATAACCACAATAAATATCTATGTGATATTGTTTTTGATTGCCCTTGTTATTGCTTTTTTTATTTCGACAAATATTACTCGACCGCTACGAATGTTGCAAAGTAAATTTAAAAATGTTGAACTCGGAAAAAAGCACCAGGAAATTAAATACAAAAAAGATGATGAAGTGGGCGCATTGGTTGCCGAGTATAACAGAATGGTTGAAGAGCTGGAAATTAGTGTCAAAAAGCTTGCTGAATCCGAACGCGAAAATGCGTGGCGCGAAATGGCTAAACAAATCGCTCACGAAATCAAAAATCCGCTTACTCCGATGAAACTCAGTGTTCAACTCTTGCAACGTTCGTGGGCAGACAACAAGGAAGATTTTGAAACACGACTTACAAATGTTGCACAAACACTTATTGAACAGATAGATACCTTATCATCAATCGCTTCCGAGTTTTCAGCTTTTGCCAAAATGCCTAAAGCTCAGGATGAAGAGGTGAATTTAGGCGCAAAATTAAAAACAGTTGTCCAACTGTTTCAAAATACAAGAGATATTGATGTAAAACTTGAGTTACACGGCAACGAAAATGTGAGTATCCTCGCAGATAAAGAGCAACTCTCACGTGTATTTATCAATATTGTAAAAAACGGAATACAATCAATACCCGAAGGAATACACGGAAAAATATATGTCGAACTTACTACCTACGGGAATTACGCTAAAATAACCATCGAAGACAACGGCAGCGGTATTCCTGACGATAAAAAAGGACAACTTTTCAAACCGAGCTTTACAACCAAAACAACCGGTATGGGCATGGGCTTGGCAATTGTTAAAAATATTGTAAACAGTGCAAACGGTGAAATTTGGTTTGAGTCGGAACTCGGAAAAGGAACAAAATTTTTTATTGAGTTTCCGATACTCACGAACTCAAATGATTAATTCATCAGCAAAAAATCAGTTTTAGTCAAAAAAATGATACAATTTATGAGTAACGAAACAACTATTTTGCTTATTTTGCAGTCATAGTTATGTTAAGTTGGCGTAAATTTGTTCAAATTCGCCATTTTTTTTAATACTTTTGAAAAAAAATATTATGAAACTGTTTCCAACAATTATCGTTTTCTTATTTTTGAGTGTCGGGCATAGCTTCGGTCAAAACATTACTCTGAAAAGCGTTATTCCCTTAGGCGGTGATAAAAATATCGTAACGGCAAATATAGCTCCCGATAACAGCTTGATTATTTGTGGTATGGACGATGGAACTATCTATGCCTTCGATTTTAACACCGGAAAAATCATGTACACACTCACGCGACATATTGACGATGTATATTCGATAGAATTTAGCTCAAACGGAAAATATTTTGTAAGTACATCTTTGGATAAATTAGTGATAATCTGGCGTATAGCAGACGGTAAACTATTAAAAAATATTGCCGGGCATGCAGAATCCGTATGGACGGCAAATTTCACACCCGACAGTAAATATGTAGTTTCAGCCGGAACAGATAAAACCGTTCGTGTTTGGGAAACCGGTACAACGAGACAATTTCGCATTTTTAATAAACATACCGACCGTATATATGCCCTGAAAGTTACTCCGGACGGAAAACAAATCATTTCAGGCGGAAAAGATAAAGTCATACGTGTGTTTGATATTGCAGATGAATTGTATGTCGGCGAATTTGTCGGACATTCAAACGATGTCAAAAGTTTGGATATAAGTTCGGACGGCAAATTAATGGTGTCAGGTGCAAAAGATAATACTGTCAGAATTTGGGATGTGGCATCAAAAAGACAATTAAAAGAACTCAGAGAACATTTTTGGCATGTGCTTTCTGTTCAATTTAGTCCGGACGGGAAATACATCCTCAGCGGCTCGTGGGACCAAACCTTTAAAATTTGGAACACAGCAACCGGCGAAATGTTGCAAAGCGTGAGTATCGGAAACGAGGAATCCGAAGAGGAGTTTCCTGTGTTGTCGGCACGCTTTAGTTCGGACGGAAAATACATTATAACAGTAACTTACAAAGAAATTCGTGTTTGGGAGTCCGGATTACCCGTAAAAGAATCCGCATCTGATTAATCAATATGCAAACAATCATTAGATGTCATAATATAGCTCGCCACTATCGAGTTGGCGTTCAGGATGTAATCGCACTTCGCTCTGTTTCTTTGGAAATTGAAAAGGGTGAATACGTTGCAATTATGGGACCGTCCGGCTCCGGAAAATCAACCTTTATGAACATTATCGGTTGTTTGGACACCCCTACACTCGGAGAATATATTTTGAACGGAAAAAATGTCAGCAGAATGACGGATGACGAGCTTGCCGATGTCAGAAATACCGAAATAGGTTTTGTATTTCAGACCTTTAACCTTCTGCCGCGCTACACGGCAAAGGAAAATGTCATGCTTCCGATGATTTATGCCGGTGTTGATAAAAATACACGCGAACATCGTGCTATGCAAGCACTTGCAAGCGTAGATTTGAGCGACCGTGTATCGCATCGTCCGAATGAACTCTCCGGCGGGCAACGTCAGCGTGTTGCAGTAGCGAGAGCGCTGGTCAATAATCCGTCTATCATTTTAGCCGACGAACCGACCGGAAATTTAGACAGTAAAACTTCTGTGGATATTATGCGTTTATTCGGAAAAATTCACGCCTCCGGAAACACTGTCATTGTTGTAACACACGAAGAGGAGATTGCACAACATGCGCATCGTATCATTCGCCTTCGAGACGGTTTGGTTGAATATGATATTAAAAATACCGAGATTATACGTTACGATTAATCTGTGTCATTCTGCGCATGATCCCAATTTATTCAGAACAAGAAACTTATGTATTTGATTGTGAATCATTTGAATACGAAAACGAAGTGCGCCGGATGCTTTCGGAAAACGAGCTTCCGGAATTAAAAAAAATATCGAATCCTTCACGTAAAAACGAGTGGCTCGCCGTACGATATATCGTTTACAAATTACTTGGTTGCACCTCCGAAATCTGTTATACGCAACACGGTAAACCATACTTTGAACACGGAAACGGACTGTCAATTTCGCATAGCGAGAATCTGATTGCTGTTAAACTTGGTGCTAATGTTGCCGTTGATATTCAAAAGATTTCGCCAAAAATTGTTAAAATCGCATCGAAATTTTTAACAGACGCCGAAATACTCGCCATTGATAAAACGCATTGTCCGATTGAGCATTACGTATTGCAATGGTCGGCAAAAGAAGTGCTGTATAAACTTTATGAGACGGGAAGTTTGAATTTTAAATCGAATTTATTTGTTGAAATACCACAAAATTTGCACCTGATTTCCGAAGGTAAAATTCGAGCAGAAATCAGAACTTCCATTGAATCAGAATCATTTATGCTATTTTTTAAAAAAATTTGTCATAACAATTCGGACTACATGCTCGTATATTCCTGAAACTTGTTACAGGAGTGTTTGTAAGAAAATATATAACTATTAGATATTGTGAGTGTTATGGTTGATTTTTTAATCTAATATTTTGTCATTCAGTCATCATTCAATGGTCAAAAGTAGTCATTCATTGTTTTTTTGAAGTTTCAATCGAATTTTCAACGTATTTCAAAAGAATTTCTAAAAACATTCGGAACGAAATTTCTCTATATAGTAAAGAATTTCAACAAGTTATGAGTTTTCTTACAAGCACTATTTACGCTTATCTAATTGAATTTTAATCAGATTTTCGTTTATCCAATATCTGTTCGTTTCTAAATTTCTAATAATCGGCGTTATTTCAGATGTTGGAAAAAACTTTTGAAATTCAGAATTTAACCGATTATTTAAAGCGTGATTTT
>DYOJ01000561.1 GCA_020720705.1 Acetofilamentum sp. | reverse complement strand
CTTCTTCCATTTGGCGTTTCAGTTCGAGTTGCACGAGTTTTTCGCCCATGCTTTCTGACTGAATTTGAACGAGTTTCGAGAGATTTTTTGCTGTGTAATCGCGATATTTATCAGCGAGTTGATTGATTTTTTGAAAGATATTTTCCATGATTGAATAAAATCTGAATTTTGAATCACAAAATTAGTTTTTGTTATCCGATTTCAAACGTTTCCGGAATGAATTTTTAAGGTTGATAAAAAGTTTAGTATTTTGTAATACACATTGATTTTTTTGTAGCATATTTTTCTGAAACATTTGCTTCTGTGTCAATATAAATGCAATGGTTGTTTCTTTTGAAAGAATCAATTGAAATTTTCCGAAAAACAACAAATTTGTATGAATAGAAATTTAATTACTCCGCATATTTAGTCAAAGCCTGACAATTTAACTTTTTTTCGGTGGTTTTAAATTTTTTGCATCTTTTTTGTTTAGTATGTTTATAAGGATTCAAACTCTTTATCAAAGGGTGCGTTCATATCGTACCTAAATTCAGATGAAACGAATTACAAACAAAATATTACTCATAGCCGTACTCCCGACTATACTTGTTGGCTTTGCTACGGGCTTGTTGCTTGTTTTGCTGACTTCAGGTTCAGACAAAAGTTCTCTTTATGCTTATGAAAAAACTTTGCGTAACGATTTCGATATTTTGGCACAGCGAGAAACAGAAACCGTAATTTCGATGCTGGATGCACTTCAAGATGAACGTGCTAAGTCCAATCTTAAAACCGATTCTGTATTTAAACTCGCGGCACATTTAATCCGAAATCTGAAATACGGGGCTGACGGATACTTTTGGGTGGACGACACAACAGGGACAAACTTGGTCTCAAGTGTAAAAGAGCTTGAGGGTAAAAATCGGATTGACCTGCAAGATTCGGACGGAAAGTATATCATTCGAGAATTTATTAATACCGGCATGAAAGGGGGCGGCTTTGTGGATTATCGGTTTCCGAAGACAAGCGGAGGAAAGCCCTTACCTAAAAGAAGTTATCTCACTTATTACGAACCCTTAGGTTGGATTATCGGCACTGGAAATTATATTGATGACATTGATGCCGCAGTTGCCGAAATGAAAGACCAACAAACTGCACTCATGCGACAAACTTTGTGGTTTATCTTTTTTGTAGTTGTTGTTGCGCTTGTGTTTGTATTTGTTATCAGCAAGCGCATGACACGCCCGTTATTACACCTTACGGAGGACGCACGGCGACTTGCAGAAGGCGATTTAAGCGTAAATGTTATCAAAGAATCGAACGATGAAATTGGAGTTTTGTCCGAAACGCTTGCTTTGATGGTTTCAAAATTGAGACATATTGTTGAAAGTATCAGTATGGAATCCGAAATGACAATCAAAGCAGGTAACGAGTTCAAATCCGCAGCGCGGTCTATCTCGGACAGCTCAAATCAACTTGCCGCTTCGATACAGGAGGTTGTGAGTACGATTGAACAAATTTCGGCAAATATTGAGAGCAATGCACAAAATGTTCGCGAAACTTCTGCCATAACAGAGCTTGTTGCCTACAATGTAAACCGAAGCAGCGAGGCGGTTTCGCAAACCGTGAATGCGCTAAAAAATATTACCAAAGAAATCTCGATTATTGACGATATCGCCTTACAAACCAATCTATTAGCCTTAAATGCAGCCATTCAGGCGGCACATTTATCCGACGGTAAAAACGGCGGCGGATTTGCCGTTATTGCTCAACAAATCGGGGAACTTGCCGACAAAAGCGCTCAGGCAGCAAAACGTATAACGGAGATGTCGGTTGTAGGAATAGGTGTGGCAGATGAAACGGAAGAGAAATTACGAAAATTAGTTCCTGAAATCCGAAGAACTGACGAACTTGTGAAAGAAATTGCACAAGCCGGCGATGAGCAAGAACTCGGTATTATGCAGGTAAACAATGAGATAAGTGCGCTCAATACACTTTCGCAGCACAATGCGGCAATCTCGGAAGAAACAGAAAGTAATGCACTCGAACTCTCCGTACGTGCAAAAAACATGCGAGCAATTATCGCGTTCTTCAAAAACTAAGGGAGACGTTAGATTGTCTTTGTAAAACTCATAACATATTGGAATTATTTATGTTATAGAGATATTGCGACTTGAATATTTTAAGAAATTCTGTAGAAATACGGTAGAAATTCGATTGAAACTAATTCTACTTTACGAAGTTATGCCGGCAAAAGA
>DYOJ01000560.1 GCA_020720705.1 Acetofilamentum sp. | reverse complement strand
ACTTTGGCAAAGTTGTGTCCGCAGGGTTGCGAACGCCGATAATCACAGCATGTTCGACGCTTTTGTTTTCCATCATTCGGGGGAATTTCACATAACATCAGCGTGTAATGAGTTTTATTTTACATTTGTGGTAAAGTCAGCAAAACAAAAAAAAACGAAAGTCGAAATAATACATAAAGATTCAGTATTAGTAAATAGTTCTTGTAAGAAAACTCATAACACATTGATATTATTTATGTTATAGGAATATTTTGACTTGAATGTTTTATGAAATTCTGTAGAAATACGGTAGAAATTCGATTGATACTAAATTTAAAACTACGAATGACTACTTAATGACTATTTTTGACTACTATATGACAATACTTTCGATTGAAAAGAAGAGTATAATTGACATAAAATCAAGTATTTATACGTTTTCTTACAGACACTAAATATAGGTATTTGAAAATGACGAGTTTAAAATTTAGTTATGTTCCATTAATTCTTGTTAGCCTTTTCGCTGCATTTGATTGTTTTGCTCAAACAACATTAATCAATAAAACATTTAAAACTCTCGTTGATGTTAATGTTTCGGCATATCGGCAAACTGAAAATAACCATATTGACAAAGTTATTCGTCAAAAACCGGAAATTCACCTCAAGAAATCAGAAACAAAACCGACAGACACCATAAAACCATCGAGAACATTGTATGTAAATAATTTCGGGACCAAATATTTCATCGCAAGTTCGGCGATACCGTTAAAGAAGCGGGATTTTTATTTTCATTCAAACGAAATTGCTATGAACGGTTGCGAATATGGGCTGACCAATCACTTTTCGGTAGGGGACGGACTCGGAATTCCCGGTTGGTATGTCAATTTTAAATTAGGAGCTTCGCTAAACCGATACATACACCTAAATGCACAAACGTTTACATTATTTTTTTTGTATGTTATGCCCTTCACGTATGCTTCTACAAATATTACCGTCGGAGATCATCGCAACAACATTACGGTTGGTTACGGGGTGCTCTTCATGCTCACGGAATATTTAGAAAAGTCTGCATTAAAAATATCGGGATCGGTGCATTATTACAAAAATTTGTATATTATGACGGAAAATTATGTAATTCTTAATATGTCTGCGAATCATCCATACTATTATTTAGGCTTACACGGTCTCAGATACATTCATAACAAGAATGCTTTTAATTTTGGTGCATTATTCATACAAGAAATTGACTATCCGATACCCTATTTTAGTTTTTCAAGATATTTAAACAAATAGATGCATTCAAACAGCACCCATGCCTTGAGTAGTTTGCATTTCGTAATCAAGCGTTCAAAATGGAATGCTACAAAAAATATCAACAAGATATTTAGTTTCTGAAATATTATATTTTTGTATCTTTGCAGAAAACTGAAATTGTAGAAACAATGATAGATTACAAACAATATATAACCATAGAACAAGGTAAACGCAGCGGAAAACCTTGTATAAGAGGTTTGAGGATAACGGTTTATGATGTTTTTGGTTGGTTAGCTTCCGGTATGTCGCCGGATGAAATACTTCTGGATTTTCCGGAACTTACCAACGAAGATATTTTGGCTTGTTTTGCATTCGCCGCCGCCAAAGACAAGAAAACCAAAATCGCCGCGTGATGAAACTTCTTTTTGACGAAAATATTTCATACAGATTCATAAAACGAATTGAAACAATATTTCCGGAAAGTAGTCATGTGAAATTTTTCAATCTGTTGCAAACGAACGATACAATTGTTCGAGAATTTGCAAAGGAAACCGATTTTATGATTGTAACAAACGATTCGGATTTTAACGATTTAGTTTATCTGTATGGTTTTCCGCCGAAAGTTGTTTGGTTAAAAACAGGTAACACCGCAACGCAAAACATTGTTGAATTATTGACACACTACAAACAGGAGATAATCGAATTCTCGAAAGATACTGAAAACGGTATCTTAGTCATAGAAAAGTAAACGACAGTGCCGCAGTTCGGCGGTGCGTCCCGCTCCGTCGGTCTATGCTGCAAGGCTCATGCCTTGCGAACAACACAAGGCTGGAGCCTTGCGTGATAGCGCGACGGAAGAAAGACCTTCCGCCGTACGTTGCGCACAGCCTCACGAGAGCGGGTTCCGGTCTAAAAAGCCTGTTTTATTTTAGCTAAACAATCTATGCGCCTGATTATCAGTGCTTTTGAAAATATTTTATAATTTAAGTAAATTGCTTATTA
>DYOJ01000559.1 GCA_020720705.1 Acetofilamentum sp. | reverse complement strand
AAGGAAACGTATCGGCGGGGATTTTGTTCTATTTTTTCAGGCGAAGTTGCTCTTTGCTTAAATCTAATATATAATTTTGGATATCAATTATATCTTTATCTGAGCCTAAATTAAATGTTGTGTCGGCGGCAACTTTGTTTTTGCGAATTTTTATAATTCGGGGCAATGAATGTTGGTTGAAATTATTGTAACGACCATATTCAAAAATCGAATCTATAAAAACGTTTTCTTTGCCCGTTAGATTGAAGGAACTCAACCGCTCTTGGATATTTGTTTTTTTGCCCGTAACAAGTATCAGATATGTGTCGCTTTTAGAATACATCTCCATATTTGCCTGAAAATGTTGAAATATAAAATCCTGAGTACCCTCACATGTAGTCGGCATCCACATAAGAACAGCAGTCAGGTTCTTGGATTTGAGTCCAATATATGTTTTGAAATATTTTGATAAATCTGTAATGTTTGTTTCTACATGAACTTTTGTCGCTGTGATTTGTTGTATCAAATTTTGATTCTGACTTTTTGTATATGAAATTTTGTAGGGCTTTGCCCCGAAATAAACATGCTCTTTCGTAACAAAAACAGAATTTGTCGGGACCGGGTACGCTTCTGCAATCAGGTTGAATGACGTATCCGCTATTTGCATCAAAAATTTATACTTACCAAACTCTTGCGGCAACAACATAAAGCGGTAATAGAGCTGTCTGTTTTTATCATAAACAATATTCAAATAGCGAGGATAGGGCATACTATACTGTAACCCTCCGGGTATTTCGGTTTCTGAGCTTGCCGGGTAAACGGTGTCAATAACCGATGATTTGATACGAATTTTGGTGATTTTATCTGTATGATAGTTGTATTTCAAAATTGTAGGGGTGTACCCGAAGGAATATAAAACATCACCGTCGTGCGAAACCCCTGTTACAATATCTTTTTCAACACTCGAATAAAATTGATTATTTTGAGTAATATCAGGGTAAATTACGTTAATTTCCTTAAACGTTCCCGTTTTACAATCAATGTATCCGGCATGAGGCAGTCTATTGTTTTCTATACTCAGATTACTGTATGAATCTGTAAATTGAACAAATAGTTTGTTGTCATGGTAAACCAACTCATTATTTTGGTTTACGTTTAACATCAGAGCATTCTCATTTTCATAATATTCAGGTTGGCTGTGAGTTAATACCTTAGCTCCGTTGAGGCTGTAATTCTTCAATATTTCTCCGTGAATATTTCGGAGCGAGATTAAGCTGTCGTGAAACATACTGTTTGTGTATGATGCTGAAAACAAAATAAATACGGAATCTTCGTTTACGAAGTCGAAATCATTCGGATTATTTTTTAATTGAAAATTATAGTGATTTACATTACCGGTTTTTAGATTACCGAGGACGTAATCGTTTGTTTGAATATCAAACCCGGAGAAAATAAGATATTGATTTTTTTCATTTTTTCTGATTTTTGTGCTTACTATGTTTAGACGATGCACGGATGTATCGGTGGCGGCACTGATTGTTGCTAAGCCAACGGACTGCGAATTTTTATTGAAACTATAATACACTCGTACAGTTTCTGCTTTGTTTTTTGTAGAGTTACATCCATCCAGTACTATAACAAAAAGCAATGTTACTGTAAATAATTTATTCATCATAATGTAGTTTGATGTAAAAAAAACTCGGAAACTCGAGCTTTTGCAAGTTTCCGAGAGGATAATATGCTACCAGGTGCCAACACCATAAGTAATAATAAACTTACCGATACGTACACAGTTTGAGTGATCTCCTTCACATACAACAATTGAACCAATGATGGTTCCATTGAAATCATATACGAAAACTTCTGCAGCTGTACCGCGTCCTAACCATCCTTTAACATTTTCATCTATTGCAGATATGTCCTCATTTGTATCTAACAGATACTGAGTTGTCCCGTTTTCGTTTTTTATCTCATAAAGAGTACCGGTAATACCTATTTCTGAATCTTTATAGTTCGGAGTTACTTTGAAAATTTTCCCCTTATCATTCAACGATTTAAGGATATTACTTTCCTGCATATCCTGCAACACATCCAACTGTTTATCAGTTTCATGGCTTGCAACATCCAATTGGGTAGTCTGTTCGATGGGATTGATAATTTCACTCCTCTTTCGAGCAACTTGTAACGGCAAGCTACGCTCCGCCAAGCAACGCAAAGGTTACGGTTCTTAAAAAACTTTTAAATTTCATGTTTGTAAAAATAATTGCGTTAAAAAT
>DYOJ01000558.1 GCA_020720705.1 Acetofilamentum sp. | reverse complement strand
GCACTGATCTTTTCTTTCTTTTGTTCGCGAGGAGAATTGTATTTGATAATTTGTTTGGTATTGATTCGCAATCCGGCGTAGCCACCAAATCCTATTTTTACACTTTTATTTCTCACCGGAATCATTTTACCATCCACTTCTTTTTTTCCTGAAAAATCAAATTCCAACCCTACAGGAACAATGATGGATGTATTTCTCAATTTTGATTTTTTTAATTCTTCCGAATGTGTTATTATTTGAGTATAATCACCTGCATCAACGTGAAACTGATTGTTAAATAGTTTCAACTCATTCCATTGAAATGAAACACCATAAGCCAAGTTAACTAAACTACTTTTCTTACTAAAAGCGGTTTTGTATCCCCAGCCTAATTCAATAAAATTGGAGTTCCAAATATCATAAAGGCTATCGTCTAATGATTGAATGTTTCCGTTGGTTATCACGTTATTTAATCCAAACGCAAAAACAAGTCGGTTTTCGGTGCGTCTGTAATCATCCTCGGACTTTTTCTTCTTTTTAATGTCAATAGCAATTTCATGTCTTTTATTGGGTAAAGTATCGACATCAGAATCATTTTCTAATGCATGCACTACAATTTCTTTGGTTATTTCTTTCATTTCTTCAGTACGTTCGGTAACAATAGCCGAAATTTTTTTGGCAGATTCAACAGAAATTTCCTTTTTGAGTTCATCTGCTTTGGCTTGGTCTATTTCTCCTGCTTCCAACTGTTTTTCAATAGTTTGTAATTTTTCTTTTAGCATCTCTTTTTCCGTCTTTACCATTATTTTTATTTCAATAGTCAAGCTGTCTAATTTTTCTTTTGGATCTTCTTGTGCCCATAAGTAAAAAGGGAATAATAACGTAAAAAATAGTGTTGTTTTCATGAGTTGAGTATTAAGTTATTGATTATAATTAAATGTTGAGTTTTCTTTTGATTGCACATCCAACCTACTTTATTTTATAGCAATATTCAAATCGGTCATTGTGCTTTTAACTTTGTCGATTACTTTGTCTCTAAAGCGCTTGTCTTTTTCTTTTTCTATTTCTGATTCTACTATTTTTAATAGCTCGTCCGGGTCTATTTTGTATTGGGTTTTTTGGTTTTCTAAGTTGCTCAAAACCAAATCGGTCAATGATGCTTCTTTTGAAATATTTTCTTTGAACTCATTATTATCAGTTGATTTTGAGACTTCGGTAAGTATCAAATCATGGGTTGGGTTCTCGTTTAGAATTGGTAAATTTTCAGCCTTAGTGACTGATTTGATTTGGTTTAGGTTAACTTGTTTTTCAGATAGTTTTGCAATTGGAATATTGTTCGTTGATGTCTTTGTATTGTCAACACTTTCTATGTGATTCACTTCACCGGTCAAAACGGGATGAGTTGTGTTTAAATTGATTTCTGTTGGTTCTACTACCGTTATAGGTACCTTTTCAGTATCTTGCTTGAACACCCAAACTAATCCTAAGACCAATACAGCCGCTGCAGAGGCAATCCAATATTTCGGGTTTGATTTTGGTTGCAAAGGTAATTCCGTTGCCAACTTTTGCCATGCATCCGGACTTACTTCCATCTTTCGATGACTTAAGTATTCGGCTACTTTTTTATCAAAATTGTTATCTTCCATATTGTAATTGGTTTTGTGTAGTAAGTTGATTTTTGAGCCAAGTTCTGGCTTTGTGTAATTGACTTTTAGAGGTGCCTTCACTTATGTTTAACATTTTTGCTATTTCTTGGTGATTGTATCCTTCTACGACATATAACAAAAAAACAGTTCTGTATCCCACCGGCAACGCATCTAAAAAATGTTGAATGGCTTCTATTTCTAATGTGCTGTCACTAAAATCACCGGATGTTATATTCAAATCTTCTGTACTTTCCGTCCATTCAAAACTGCGTTTGCGAAGGAATGATATGGACTCGTTGATCATGATTTGTTTGATCCAGACTTTCAGATTTTTACTGATGTCAAATTGTTCCAAATTTTGAAATACTTTAGTAAAACCGATAATCATCGTATCTTCTGCAAATTGAAAATCACTGATGTATTGCCTACAAACACTGAGCATCTGCGGTGCAAACCTATCGAAAAGTTCTTTTTGAGCCAATCGATCTTGTCGGATGGCACTTTTGATTAAAGAATTTTCAGTATCGGGTAATTTTATGATTTTCATTGAATAATAACTTCATATATATATACGCAAAAACCTTGCAAAGGGTTGCCTGAGTAAAGAAAAAATGTTACTTTTTTTATTCTAA
>DYOJ01000557.1 GCA_020720705.1 Acetofilamentum sp. | reverse complement strand
AAACAATTACATTTAACGGAACGTTTGATTCAACCGATATTGAAATCAATTTTCAAACCGAAGGGAATTATTCGGAAAAACCCGAAAAACGAAGTGTAATTTTGGAGATAAGACGCATTGGGACAGAACCTCTTACAGCGATATTTGACAATACAAATATCACGAAATCAATAACTTACGAAAATTTGACAGAACAAGCCGGAACATATTTTTTCGATATTTACGCTCAAAAATTGTTTGCTCATATTGAGCTAAATTCCGAATATCACAGCTTGATTTTCCGAAATACATTAAGTTCAAAAGATATTCAAAATCCGGAACAAATCATAGATTTTGCAGTGAACAATATCTATCCTAACCCATGCTCCGAGTATTTTGTGATGACTTTAGATATTGTTCAAGAATCTGATTTTAAGGTAGATATTTTCGACAGTTTCGGTAAACTTGTTCATTCCGAAGAGCTTGGAGAACTCACTAAAGGTCGTAGCCTACATGCCTTTGACACTCATAGTTGGGCTTCAGGAGTCTATTTTGCAAAAATAACTTCTAAACAAACTCAAAAGACTACAGCCATAGTTCGGATATAAAATGCGGTTTAAAATCTATAATTTTTCCCGATGAAAATATAAAAATACTTGTCGGAAGGGACTTACAAATCAGACAATCAAGAAGTTACATTACAAATCAATGGCGATTTTTCCGATTGACTGTCTGGTTTGCAAATAGTTATGAGCCTCAGCAAGTTGGTCGGATTTGAATATTTTACCCACTGTAGGCTTTATTTCGCCTGCAATGTACAAATCACGAACCGATGTCATACAATTTTGTATGATATATGGCTTATAATCACCTAATTGCAACATATTTACACCAATCATAGTTTGGCTTTTACCAAAAAAATCGGTAGCTTTATATTTGCCGAATCCGATAAGCGTTCGCAAAGCTCGCAGCATATTTTTTTTGCTGTCTTTGCCTGCAATCTGAGCTGCACCATAAATCGCCATACGCCCGCCTTGCGCAAGCAGTTTCATAGCTTTCTTTACCGATGCACCTCCGATAGAATCGAAAACGGCATCTAAACTTTTTTCCCCGTATTTTGATAAAATATAATCATAAAAATCTGTATCTCTGTAATTTATACATTCATCTGCTCCAATATTTTTTAAATACTCCATTTTATCACGAGAACCTGCGGTACCGATAACATAACAACCTCGACGTTTTGCCAATTGCACCAAAGCCGTGCCAACCCCTCCGGCAGCAGCTTGAATCAAAACCCGCTCACCCGGACTAAGTGTCATCGAAAATTCAGCAGCGTAATATGCTGTGGCATACTGAGTTGCCAAAGCCAAGCACTCGCCTGCCGGAACATTCTCGGGAATGGATACTACCCCGTGAACATCTGTGATAACATCCGTTGCATAACCGCCAAACCGTGTCAGGGCAGCAACCCGGTTACCGAGCGAAAGATGCCGAACATCAGAGCCGAGTTTTGTAATTCGACCGACAACGTCGTACCCGATAACAGTCGGCAAGGGCGGACAGGCTTTGTAATATCCCAGACGCGCCATGACATCAGCAAAATTCAGCCCGAAAGATTCAACATGAATTTGAACCTGATGCGCGGCCGGTTCCGGCAAATTGATAGGACGTTGCTCAAAAGCAGACGCTGCGTCTCCGTTTTTGATAAGATGAAATGCGTGCATAACGGTAATTTTTGTGCACAAAGGTAAAAAAAGTCGTATATTTGTCGAATAATTTTTCATAACCCATGACGCTAAAAGTTAGTCCGTTCAACTTATCTATAATCAGAACAAAGTACGAACTGAATTTTTATACCTATCAACTCTCTGACAGATACTACGAACTTGCCGGAGCACAAATATCTGCCGGGTTTCCGGCGTATGCCGAGAATTTTAAAACCGACCCGATTTCAATTGATAAAGTTCTGGTTTCCAAGCCGGAAAGCACATTTATTATTCGCGTAACCGGTGACAGCATGACTGATGCCGGTATTTTTCCGAACTCGTATATCGTTGTAGATACCTCTTTGAAACCCAAAGATAAACACATCGTTGTTGCTCGATACGGAGACGATTTTTTGGTAAAACGCCTGCATGTTTTTGCGGATTTTGCAGTGCTGAAAGCTGAAAATGAGAACGGAAACTTCCCGGACATAGTCCTGAACGCCGATACTGATTTTGAAATTTGGGGGGTAGTTGTAGGAGAATTTAAACGATTTTAGCAGACTAAATTCCGA
>DYOJ01000556.1 GCA_020720705.1 Acetofilamentum sp. | reverse complement strand
TGGTCCGGCGGTGCACATTCGGGGTTTGAATGTGAAATTACATTAACATAATAGTGTCATGTCAAGTCTCTTCTGACGTTTCCATGTCCTATCGGACGATGGAAAGTCTCTACTGACCTGCATTCGTCCGTAGGACAATGTAGCGTCATTTGAAGATTGACATGACAATAGTATGGTTTTTCGAGTTTTGACGGGTCTGTGAACACTTTTTGAGCATATTCACGATAATTTGAGCCAAGAAAATAGTTATGATGGTCAATATTTGTAAGTTTACTGCTCACGCCAAGATAAATGGTTAGCGGTCCCATAGTCCATTTTAGTTTGTCCAATTTTTTTTCGGTAAACTTCGGACGTTTCAAAATTTTTCCGCGAAAAACTGCTGCATCAGCATTGACGACTATCGCATCAGCGCTGTGTCGTGTGCCGTTTTTATCAATCAGTGCTGTCAGGCGATTGCAGTCTGCTTCAAAATCAACGATTTCTACATTATATTTTATGCTGACACCTGCAAGTTCCAATTCTCGCAGAATCCCTTTCACGATGCCGTACATGCCGCCTTTGACATTGAAATAGCCGTCGTGAATAAATTCTGTGTATGACAATAAGGTGTAAACGGCAGGAGTATCAAACGGAGTTCGTCCCAAAAAAAATGAAACCAAAGAGATAATTTCACGGGCATCCTGCGTTTTGAAATACTTTGCAACCTGTGTCCAAAAATTTCGGGGCAGGGTAGGGAGATGTCTGAACGGAACTTGTGCCAATTTTTTTATATAGGCAAATTTGCTGTCGTGGTTACTTTTTACGACAGGGGCAATGGTATCATGAAACAACTCGCCGCCTTTTTTTAGGTAAGCCTTCATCTTTTGCTCAAAATCGGGTTCGGTGTCTGCAAATTGTGCTGAAAGTTTTTTCAGGTCTTTATACAATTTGTAAGTTTTTCCGTTTCGCAAAAAATTTACGGTGTAAAGCGGGTCAAGTTCGGTATATTCAAATGGTAACTCTATTCCGCAATCGGCGGCAAATTCCTTAAATTCATAAGACATCGCAAAAAAACTTGGTCCGCTGTCAAACGTAAAGCCATCTTTGGTAATTACATTCAGCCTTCCGCCGGCGGTTTGATTTTTTTCGACTATCGTTACTTTATGTCCTTTTTTTGCAAGCCTGAGTGCTGTTGCTAAGCCGCCTAATCCGGCTCCGGCTATCAATATTGAGTTCGTATTTTTCTGATATTTTGATAATTTTGTTGTTTCTACACTTCTGCCTATTTCCTTCCCGATTTTTTTAGAAATTTAGGATAAAGTGTATTTTTCACCCATGAAAATTCAGGTTCGATTGTCATTACTTTTTTGTAGTATAATTCGGCTTTGTCATAATTCCCGACTTCGGTGTAAGCATTCGCAAGTATCGAAATGAAATTCAGATAGTTCCAATCATTTTTAAGGTATTCCGGTTTTCGTTCCAGAAGGGTAAGTGCTGCCAGATAATAGGTTATGGCTTTTGATTTAGACCCGCCAAACATTGCCGGCATGTAATATTCAATATTGCCGTATTCCATAAAACCGAACGGATTGGTTTTATCAAGTAAAATTGCTTTTTCGGCACATTCTACACTTTTCGGACCCAAAATTGGTGCTTTGTATGTGTTTATCCCGATTTGAAAGCCGACAAACGCTGCTTTATATGAGCAAACATTTGAGGCATATTTTCCTGATTTTTCAATTTCGGATAGATTTTGTTCTGCTTTTTCGAGATATTTTTTTGCCAAATCATAGTTTTTGCTGCCGATACACCACCCGATATAGCCATAGTGATAGTTGGCAAGTTCCAGCCTAAGCTCAATGCTCTTTGGCTCTTGTGCTTGCATATTGTCAATAATTGATTTCCATGCAAGCATATCTCCCTTGATGTAAGCCTGATAAATCTGACTTTTGTTTGTTTGTGCCGACATCGTACCAATTAAAAATATGAATATTGTTGCTAAAAACACCGGACGGATTGTGATTCCGATTTTTGAGTTCTGAGTTAATTTTATCATGAAATTGTTCTCCCTTTCCCTTTAAATTTATTCAATTTCGTATTAATAAATTCGACAAATATGATATTTATGAATGATATTTGAGCAATTATTCGTAAAAATACATTGATCAAATTCAACTGTTTTGAAATAATTGAAGTAAATATATGCATAAATATTGACATAACTAGTGTTTGTAAGAAAACTCATAACACATTGAAGTTATTTATGTTATAGGAATATTTCGAC
>DYOJ01000038.1:3592-13328 GCA_020720705.1 Acetofilamentum sp. | reverse complement strand
CGATGACATTATAGATTCCATGACAACACAAGAACGTTACACTGAAATTTTAAATTATTTTCAACAAGCAGAATCCCCTGCCGAAACCGAATTGCACTATTCGAATCCGTTTGAATTGCTCGTGGCAGTTATACTCTCGGCACAATGTACCGATAAACGTGTAAACGAAATCACACGACTGTTGTTCAAGCGATTTCCTGACGCGCAAACGCTTGCTGATTCAGACGTTGAAGAAGTTTTTGAATACATTCGCAGTTGCTCTTACCCAAACAATAAAGCAAAACATTTAGTCGGTATGGCTTCGATGTTGGTTTCCGAGTTTAACAGTGTGATACCGGATACACATGAAGATTTACAAAAATTGCCCGGTGTAGGCAGAAAAACGGCAAATGTAATCCTTTCAGTCATTTACGATAAGCCGACCATGGCTGTAGATACACATGTTTTCAGGATTGCAGAGCGTGTCGGACTGTCAGAAAATGCAAAAACACCTTTAGAAACCGAAAAGCAATTGGTTTCCTATATTCCTGAAAATCTGATTGGTAGGGCACATCATTGGCTTATTCTGCATGGTCGGTATGTTTGCACGGCTCGCTCTCCGAAATGCTCGGATTGCAAAATTGCTTTATGGTGTAAAAAAGAACAAGGCGAAATAAAATAATTTGAAAATCAATTAGTTGCACAATTTGTGAACGTTGTATTGCAGGTCTTTTAAACCATGTTTGGTCAAAATGTTTGCACACACATTACCTACTCTTAGTTTTGCAACATCTTCACTTTCAGCCTCAACACGCATGGTTATGAAATTTCCGGTTTTGATATTGAAAATGATGTCTTTATATTCCGAACGAATTTCACGCAAAATTTCTTCGTTTCGCTTTTGCACGACCTCTGACATTGGAAGTATCTCTATTTCAGCGGAATACATTTTTAATTCCGGCAATGACAAAGCCAAATGAAAGCCATCGTTCAGATGTAGATCTTCTTCCTGTTTCGGCAATTTCTTTTGCGTTAATTTATGCTTGATATTTTGTGCTGCAGACAAAGCAATATACATAAAAATGACGAGCGGTATGGCAAAACTTTGCATTAAACCCAAAAAGATGATTGAAAAAATCAGAAAAACGTATCTTACTGAATTTGTTTTAAAATTCAGATTTCCAAATTTTAATGAGAACATCGGAAAGTTCCCTATCATCAATACGGAAAAGAACAACACCAAAGGCAAATAAAACCACTGACTTTCCATGACGAAAATTTCCAAAGCCAAAATAGACATTTCAACTTTAAAGGGAACGAGGTCAAGCCATTGATAAAGAACGAGTAAGCTACCCGGATCAAAATCTTTTACAAGCGGTAAAGACGCGAAAAAGGCTGCCACTGCGGGTGTCGGAATACCGATAAAATGTTCGGTTTGATTTTTATCAACATTATATCGAGCCAAGCGCAATGCGGCAAATAAAATCAACAATATGGGACTTAGGAGCACTAAAATCTGTTCAACAGGTAAATTTAAATTGAACTCTTTTACTTTTAAGGCAATTTTCAGTAACTGAAAAACAACAACAGCGGGGGCTACTCCAAAATTAACAATATCGGCAAGTGAGTCTAATTCTTTTCCTATTTTTGTTCGTTGATTTAATAAACGAGCAAAAAAGCCGTCTAAAAAATCAAACACCATTGCCAGAAAAATAAAATAAGACGCGTAGTATAATTTTGTCGGATTGTTAAGTGCATAAAACACGGCGATACTCCCTGATGTCAGCCCTAACAAAGTTATAATATTCGGGAGCGTAAAAAAGCGCATGTCTGTTGATTTCATAAACGAATGTGGCGTTTTGACTGATTTTTATTTGTTAAAACTCTGTTATTGAACAGAATACATTTACAAGAAACGATATAACAAAGACATTTATATAATTAAACCGTTCCAAATTGTAACTATGATTATACAAAAATGAGACCATTCGAGACAAATGTAATTTCTTTTTTACAAACTAAAAAAAAAATTCAATTATTTATGTGTTAATTCAAACGTTTGCAGTGTTTTCGCAGAAATATTGATGTTTGAATTTTCTGTTTACAAAAATAAACTAACTTTGCTAAAAAATTAAACGCAAAAAAGTCATTTAGTTATTGTTCTAAAATTCATACGTTATTGTCAATCGAATAATCTGTAAAATAATGAGACACAAATTTAAGCATTAAAGCAAAAAATGACTGATAAAATAAACATTTTGAAAGATGAAGAACAACAATTATTTTTAGAATTAGTTGAAATAATTGAAATCGGGCAAAAGCAAGTTGCAATAACTGTTAATAGCGGTGTTGTGATTACATTTTGGCAAGCCGGCAAAAGAGTTAATGATTTTGTTCTTGATAATCAACGTGCTGAATACGGAAAACAAATTGTCGTTACACTGTCACGACAATTGCAGATGATATACGGAAATAATTTTGAAGAAAAGAATTTTCGCAGAATGTTACAATTTGCATCAGTATTTCAAGATTTTGAAAATGTCGTTACATTGTCACGATATTTAAGTTGGTCTCATTTTTTAATTATAATACCTTTAAAAACGCCGGATAAACAACAATTTTATGCAATTCAAGCAGCCACACAATCGTGGGGAATAAGAGAACTAAGAAAACAAATAAAAAATAAAGCTTATGAAAGAACTGAAATAGCAAATAGTCAATTATTGCCCGAAGAAAATGATATGCGTGATATTTTCAAAGACCCATATTTTCTAAATTCTTTGGGAATAAAGGACGGATATTTAGAAAAAGACCTTGAAAATGCTATTTTAAAAGATATTGAAGAGTTCATTTTGGAAATAGGTAAAGGTTTTGCATTTATAGAACGGCAAAAACGAATGATAATTGACGGTGAAGACTTCTATCTTGATTTACTTTTTTATCACCGAACACTAAAACGATTGGTTGCTATTGAGTTAAAAATTGATAAATTTCATGCAAGTTTCAAAGGACAAATGGAATTGTATTTGAAATGGTTGAACAAATACGAAAGAAAAGAAGGTGAAAATGAACCTATTGGATTAATTTTATGCGCAGAAACAAGCAGAGAGCAGATAGAATTACTTGAAATGCACAAAGACGGAATAATAGTAGCGGAATATTGGACTGAACTTCCGCCACGAGAAAAATTAGAAAAAAAATTACAAATTGCGTTACACGAAGCAAGAGAACGAATAGAAAGAAAAAATATATCATATTGAATATCTGTAATCTACGAAGAAAACTAAATACTAAAAAACTAAATCAATAATTTTCACAAATTTATAAAATTACTTATTCCTAATTTTATTCCGGATAATCGAATAAATCATATCACCAAATGAGACCAATTGTTTACATCCTGATATTCTGTTTATTATACATAAACACCAATATTTTTGCGCAAGAGCCGAGGAATAATCAACTTATTGAAAATTTGATTGAAGAACTGAGCGAATCCGCAGATGCCGAAATTGACTTCAGCGTTTTGTATGAAGATTTGCTGTATTATCTCGAAAATCCGATAGACTTGAACAAAGCAACACGAGACGACCTCGAAAAATTGCAATTTTTGAACGATTTTCAAATTGAAGGAATACTAAAATACCAGCGTGTTATCGGACAGTTTCATACTCTTTATGAATTGCAACTTGTGCAGGGGTTTTCTAAAACTGATATTTTTCGCATTTTACCGTTTATAAAAGTAGAAGCTAAAAAGACGGATTCAACCCCGGATATTAAGCGTGTTTTATCGTTTGGAAAACACAAATTATTTCTTCGTACACAGTCTGTTATAGAAGAACCGGCAGGATATTCCGACCTGTCTGATAAACGCTACGACGGCAACCGATTGAGATACTATACCAAATATCAATTTTCTTACAAAAAAAATGTAAATGCCGGCTTCACAATGGAAAAAGACCCCGGCGAAGCCTTCTGGACGGATAGTTTGCCAAAAGGATTTGACTATTACACGGCGCATGTTGAGATTCGCAATATCGGTATGTTCAAAACCATCAACATCGGTGATTATCAAGCTAAATTCGGGCAAGGTTTAACAACTTGGACAGGATACGGGAGCGGAAAATCGTCATACATTTCTGACATTAGAAAAAAACATGACGGCTTGCGAAAATATTCCTCTTCGGACGAAAATTTATTTTTGAGAGGCGCAGGTACGACCTTAAGATTCAGGGATTTTGAACTTTCCGTTTTTGGTTCTTACAAAAATATTGACGGAAATATTGATACCACAGAATATGAAGATGAAGCAATCGCAACATCCTATCAAACAACAGGTTTGCACAACACATACAGCACACGGCAAGACAGAAAAACGGTATCGGAACTCATTTACGGCGGAAATTTAACCTATCGGTACAGCAACTTCCGTGTCGGGGCGACCTATTTCAGCTACCAATTCGGTGTCCCGCTCCAAAAGGATGAGCGTGTCTATTCGCACTACGATTTTACAGGCGACAAAAATGCGAATTATAGCATTGATTATCAATACAGTTGGCATAACTTTTACTTCTTTGGCGAGGGCGCAACAAGTGAACTCGGCGGTTACGCAATCTTAAACTCGGCACTCGTCAGTGTGGCTCCGCAACTATCTTTTGCAATGTTGCACCGCCACTACACCCCGGACTATCACGCTTATTATGCCGCCGGATTTGGCGAAAAATCAAAAACCAACAACGAAAACGGTTTGTATATCGGTGCCGAAATTTATCCGTTAAGCACTTGGAAAGTATCGGTGTATTATGACTCTTATCGTTTCCCTTGGATGCTCTATCGAACGCACGCACCGTCCACAGGTGCCGACTATTTTGTGCAGGCAGATTACTCCCCTGCACGCTACGTGGAAATGTATTTCAGATACAAAACCGAATCGGCGATGGAAAATCAATCAGACGAAAGCGTCGGAATAGAAGATTTAGCAATACTCAAAAAACAAATGTTTCGCTATCATGTAAGCTACGGCGTTTCAAAAAATTTAACCCTGAAAAGCCGAATTGAATTTGCCAAATATAAAAAAACAAACTTAGAAGACGAGACCGGTTTTTTAATGTATCAAGATATTGAATACCGCACTCCCACCCTGCCGCTCAATGTAAGTTTCCGTTTTGCTTTGTTTGATTCCGATTACAACGCCCGGTCGTATGCCTACGAAAGCGACATTCTGTATGCCTTTTCTGTGCCGTCCTATTCCGGACGAGGTATTCGCAGTTATCTGACTGTAAAATATACAATTGTAGAAGATTTAATGGATATTTGGTTACGCTACGGTATTTTTCATTATACCGACAGAGAAATTATCGGCACCGGTTTAGACGAAATATCCGGGCGAAACAAATCAGAGGCAAAAATTCAAATCCGTATTAAACTGTAATTTATATCAAAGCCGTTTGGTTCTGACAAGTTTTTTTTCGGAATTATATTCTAATTTGTTATTGTCGAGCATCCAACGGACAACCGCAATAATTTTTTTTGGTTCACATTCAATCGCATCAATAAGTTGTTCGAGAAAAAACGTTTGTTTATCCAACAAAGATTTAATTTTTGTATTTATCAAATCAAATTCATACTCACTCAAATTCAGTTCGTTACGCCTGCGACAAACATCGCACTGACCGCATCTGGCGGTGTCGGTTTCGCCGAAATAGGCTAAAAGCAACTGACTTCTGCATTTGGTAGAGCTTTCGGCATAATGCACCATCGCCTCAATTCGGGACAGAAAACGTGTTTTTTTTTCGTCGTAAGTTTGTTTTGATATTCGAACATTTTTATCGTCTAATCTGGCTTCCGTAAAAATAACAAACGGCGTTTGTTGAGGCGGAACATATTTTATAATTCCCTCTTTATGAAGATATTGCAAATATGTTACAATCAAATCAACGGTAGCACCGGCTTGCTTTGCCAACACATCTTCATCAATACTCACATAGCCTGAAAACATGCCTGTATAGGTGCGCAACATGAGTTTTATAAACGCATCATATTGTGATTTCGCGACTTGAAATTTATACAAATCATCGCGCGATACATTAAAAAAAACCTTTGCCGGCGTGAAGGCATCTTCGGTTAAATCAATGTAACCTTCGGACTGCAAAAATTTTAAGCTGCTGTGAACCTTTTGTATCGGATATTTGAATTTTGCGGCAAAATCCCGAACTCTCAACGGGCGCACCAAACCTTGCCCCTCGCCTACCGGCAACTCGTAATAATTGCAGAAACTTTGGTATAATTCTTTGATAAATTCGCGTTCAGGAAAACTTGTCTCAATTCGTTTTTGAACACTGAGTTTGTCCGATTTGTTATAAAGCAAAACGGCATAAGCTGTTTTTTCGTCTCTCCCGCCCCGACCGGCTTCCTGAAAATAGGCTTCAGGCGAATCCGGTAAATCCAAATGCACCACAAAACGCACATCCGATTTATCAATTCCCATTCCGAACGCATTGGTGGACACAATGATACGAATTTTATCGTTTTTCCATTGCTCCTGTTTTTCATCTTTCAATTTTGGTTCAACTCCGGCATGATAATAATCGGCACTGATTCCGTTTTCACGTAAAAACTGAGCTATTTCAACTGTCTTTTTCCGATTGCGAACATACACAACCCCGGTACCTGCTTCTTTATTTACAATTTTAAGAAGATATTTGAACTTATCTTCAACTTCGCGAACAATATAAATCAAGTTCTTCCGCTCAAAACTTTTCCGAAATAAATTTTTCTCCTTAAAACCCAACTTAACTTGTATATCGTCTGCAACTTCGGGCGTAGCTGTTGCTGTGAGTGCGAGCACGGTAACGTTCGGGATATATTTTCGCACATCGGCAATTTTCAAGTATGACGGGCGAAAATCGTATCCCCATTGAGAAATACAGTGAGCCTCATCTATTGCCAGAAGATTAATTTTCATATCCGGCAGGCGTGTCAAAAAAATGGTTGTAGAAAGCCGTTCGGGCGATAAGTATAAAAATTTATACGCTCCGTACACAGCATTATTTAAGGTAATATCTATTTCGTGAGATGTCATTCCGGAATAGATTGCCACTGCAGGGATGCCGCGTTTTTTGAGGTTTTCAACTTGGTCTTTCATCAAAGCAATCAGCGGAGTAACAACCAAACACAAGCCCTCAACCGCCAAAGCCGGCACTTGAAAAATGATTGATTTTCCGCCTCCCGTGGGCAACAATCCGAGGGTGTCTTTTTTGTTATCGGCAGCCGACACGATGATATCTTCCTGCATAGCTCGAAAATCCGAATAGCCCCAATATTTTGTCAATATTTGACGATAAATGCTCATATTGAAATTGAAAATTTTGAGTGCTAAGTTACAATTTTTTTGCGAAAAATATCGGCAGAGAAAAAAATTGAACGTTATAATCGGGTATCACAGACAGAAAGTAGGCAGTTTCTCCGGTCATTTTTGAACGTGAACAAAAAGAACACAGAGTTTAGGTCAGAGTGTGCATGCGTTGCTATGTTGCTGATTTACAATGCTATCAGATTAGTAACAAAGTTGAATCGAAATCTGTTATTTTTTGTAAAAACCATTTGCAAAAACCTTATATTCATCGGTTTTAGTGATATGTACACGCCACCACGAAATCAGAAATCCGAATCCGTAACCAAACAGTTGGATAAAACTTGTAACTACCGATATTGCAGCAACGGCAAATGATTTATTCCGCAAAACAGAATCTGTAAAAACAGTCAGAGTATAGAATAAAATAAGGGTTAAACTCCAAAAGCAAATAGGCGAAACAAGTATCAATCCGAGTGTTCCGAGTGTAAACAGTGTCGGGAACCAAAAGAATATTTTGAAAGTTTCGGGATAAAATTTAGAAATTATCACACGTGTTTTTCCGAATCGGAATACTTGTTTGTAAAATGTTTTGAGCGTATTACGACGCTTGTGATACACGTAAGCACTTCGTATTAAGCGAGTTTTAAAGCCTTGTTTCACAATTTCGACACTGAAAACCATATCTTCGCCCGGGTGCATGCCCGTTACCGGGAAACCACCGATTGTTTCAAAAGCCTTGCGCGAAATGCCCATATTGAAACTTCGCGGATAAAATTTATCTATTTTCTCGCCGCCGCCGCGTATGCCGCCTGTTGTAAAAAACGAAGTCATTGAATAGCTTATCGCCTTTTGTGTCGTATTGAATTGCGGATGTGCCGCGTCTGGTCCGCCAAAAGCATCTACATAATTTTCGGTAAGTTCCTTATTTATGATTTCAAAATATTTTTCCGGAATGATACAGTCCGAATCAAAAAACAGAAAATAGTCTCCGCCGGCATGTTTTGCACCGTAATTTCGGGCGATTGCCGGTTTTTCATTTTTCTTAAAAAAATATTGAATCTCAATTTGTGAAGCATATTCATCGGCAACCTGCTTACAAGGTTCTGTCGAGCCGTCTTCAACAATAACAAGTTCGAAGTTTTTTTCGGTTTGTTTGCTTAAACTTTCCAAAAGTTCGCGCACCTCACCGGGGCGATTAAAAACCGGTACAATGATACTGAATTTCATTTCTTGTGTTGAAATTTAATCCCTTTGCGAGCCGATTAAACCTCTTTCGCATGATTTTAGGAAATTAACAATCAATGTTTTTTCATTGGTATCAAGAATTGTATCCTCAATTTTTTGAAGTGCCTGCGTATTATTTAATCCGCTGTTATATAAGATACGATAAATATCTTGAATATGAGAAATTTGCTCGTTTGTAAATCCGCGCCTTCTTAAGCCTACAGAATTAACGCCGGTATATGCAGCCGGGTATCGAGCAGCGATAGCATACGGAGGTACGTCTTTTCCGAGCAGCAATCCGCCTTGAGTCATAACGTGAGCACCGATGCGGACAAACTGATGTACGAGCGTTCCGCCTCCCAAAATCGCAAAATCAGCAATTTGTACTTCTCCGGCAAGTTGCACTGTATTTGCCAAAATTACATTATTCCCGACTAAACAATCGTGGGCAACGTGAGTGTAAGCCATAAGCAAGCAATTATTCCCGACAACGGTTTTTCCGGCTGCAACCGTTCCTCTGTTTATTGTAACATACTCTCTGATAACGGTATTGTTACCGATTTCGGCTGTAGTGTCTTCGCCTTGAAATTTCAAATCCTGAGGTATGGCAGAGATGACTGCTCCGGGAAAGATTGTAACGTTTTCGCCGATTCGAGCACCGTCCATAATCACGACATTTGCACCAATTTTGGTGCCTTTACCGATGACAACATTTTTATGAATGGTCGTAAACGCCTCTACGGTAACATTTTCCGCGATACGGGCTTCGGGATGTACATTGCTTAAATTATGTATCATAAATTTTTAATTCTTTGCTTAAAATAGTAAAACGCTACCTTGTGCAATTATTTTATTATCAGCATAAAGGCGCAAAAACAATTCAATTTTATTGTCGGAATGCAGGTGTTTTGTAAGTACACATTCGGTAGGTTGGTTCGGTAATACAAGTTGCATGGTTTGGAAATCGTGCATTTGTTTGTGGGCATAAGCTATTTTATTGTGCTGAATAAAAATATCTGCAACTTCAAGCATAAAAATAAATTCGCAACCGTAAGCAGAACTTGATTTATTGATGCAAACCTTATCCGATAGTTGCACAACCGAATTTGTAATAACAGACGTTGCTGTTTTATTTATAACTTTGGAGACAAATTCTTTATCAAATTCTTTATCAAATTC
>DYOJ01000038.1:0-3492 GCA_020720705.1 Acetofilamentum sp. | reverse complement strand
CAAATTCTTTATCAAATTCTTTATCAAATTCGTGGTTCGGATTAATATTTGTTTCTAAAACGGTTTCGTTTTTTTTAATTTGCTCACGTAAGAGTTTAACAAACTGAACATTAGAAAAATGTCCGGGTCGAACAGCAATTATTTTCCCCCTCAAACGTCTTCCGGAAAGCGCTAAATCACCTATCAAATCCAATAATTTATGCCGTGCGGGTTCGTTTGGAAATATTAAATCTTCTTGATTCAGAACTCCTTGTCCATGATAGGTTTTGTGTGGTTTTCCGAACAAATCGGCAAGGCGGTCGCACTCTGTTTGTGTGGTCTTTTTTTCAACTATCACCAAAGCATTGTCTAAATCGCCGCCTTTGATTAAATTTTGCTTGAGTAAGAACTCCAACTCACTAAAAAAAACAAAAGTTTTACAAGGTGCAATTTCATTGTTATACTGCTCAAAATTTTTTATAAACGCATATTGATTTCCCAAAACTTCTGAATTGTAATCAATCATGACGTTCAAATTGAACGCATCATCGGGCAAACCGATAATTTCGATACCTTTCGGTTTGTTTTCATATTTGACAATATTTTTTATGTCAAAATATCTTCGTTCGGCACTTTGTTCAACAATTTCAGCTTGGATTAAGGCTTCTACATAATATTTTGAACTCCCGTCAAGAATTGGAGTTTCCGGACCTGTAACTTCAATAAACAAATTATCAATACCCAAACCGTAGGCGGCAGACAGCGCGTGTTCAATGGTTGATACTCTGGCGTTCCCGATACCGATGACCGTACTTCGGGATGTATCAATAACATATTCCGAAAGTGCAGGTATTACCGGGTGACCGTCTAAATCGGTGCGGCAAAATTGGTATCCGAAATCTTCGGGAGCCGGTTTGAACGTCAATGTAACCAGCGCACCCGTATGTAGCCCCTTGCCTGATAGTTGGACACTTTTTGATATTGTTCTTTGCTTCTCAGTCATTCGGATTCGGATTTTGAGTTAATAAGGTGTTGAGTTTTTTTTGCAATTCATTAATTTGTTTTTGAATATCCGGAAGTTTAGCAAACATTAGAGATGAGCGGTAAAAATCGCGCATTCCGGTTACAGGGGTTCCCTGCATGACAGCTCCTTTTTGGTCAATATCTTTGTGGATGCCGGATTGTGCTCCGATTTTTACGTTGTCGGCAATTTTTAAATGTCCTGCGAAACCGACTTGCCCGCCAACCATATTATTTTTTCCGATTTTGGTTGAGCCGGATATTCCGGTTTGTGCGGCAATTACTGTATTTTCGCCGATTTCTACATTGTGAGCTATTTGAATTAAATTGTCAAGTTTAACTCCGGAGCGTATTGTTGTAGAACCGATAGTTGCGCGATCAATCGTGCAATTAGCACCGATTTCGACGTTATCCTCAATAACAACATTGCCGGCTTGCGGAATTTTTTTGAATGCCGAATTTTCCTGCGGTGCAAACCCAAATCCGTCGCTGCCGATAACTGTTCCGGCATGAATAATACAATCTGCACCGATTTTACAATCTTTGTAAACCGTTACATTGGCATAAATTATGGTATTATTGCCTACGGTTACATTATCGCCCAAAACTACGCCGGGATACAGGCTGACATTTGCTCCGATTGAGACCCCTTGTGAAAGAGACACAAACTCTGCAATAAAACAATTTTCGCCGAATAGGGCTTGTTCGTGAATAGCCGCTTTGTCGGATATTCCTGTTTTTGCGATACTTTGATTGTAAAATTCAAGTAATTGTGCAATAGCTTTGTAAGCATCAGGCACACGCACAAGCGTTGCTGAAATGGGGTGTTCGGCAACAAAATCTTCATTAACCAAAACAACCGATGCTTGTGTTGTGTAGATATAGGATGTGTATTTTGGATTTGCTAAAAAGCTGAGCGAGCCGGCAAAACCTTCTTCAATTTTAGAAACCGTATTCACGACTGTCATAAGGTCGCCCTCGACACGACCTCCCAGAAAAGCGGCTATTTTTTCGGCAGTAAATTCCATCAAAAAAAACTTTGTGCAAAGCTAAAATTTATTTACCTAATTTCCGAATGAAACTGTATTTTTTTATTTACAATTCTTTTTTCTGTCAAACCACTTCTTTGGGATATACTAAAATATGCTTTTCAACGGTTTCGGACAATGTTGAAATATTTGAAATGTCCGAGGCTTGCGCAATATCTGACAGTTCTCCGTTTTTGAGCAAAATATTAATACCCGACGCCTTATCGGTGCTATAGGCTTTATTGCTGATACGGTCGCTGAATACAAAATAAGGCAACTCTTGCTCTGAAAGTTTGAACAAATGTGCGGCTTGTTCCGAAATTTGTTGAATACGCTTGGCATCAAAAGGTTTCAATGAGATTTCGAGCTTAAATAAATCTCTGGATAAAAGTCGTTTACACAGTTGAGATAGTATTGGGTCGGTGTCGTTTATCCACTGTTTGAGCGAAACAAGAATATCACTGTCATCAATCATCGCAAAATTATTCAAGGCGGTGTCGCCCGACATAAAATCTTCCTTCGTAATAGTGTTTTTCAAAAAATATTCGAGTGCAGGAGTAGCAAATATTGTCCGAATTTTAAAAATTTCGCGTGCACGTTGTAATATCTTGAGCAACATCAACTCGGCGGCAACCACTGTTTTATGCAGATACACTTGCCAATACATAATACGACGGGCAATGAGAAATTTCTCGACAGAATAAATGCCTTTCTCCTCCACAACAAGCTCATTATCTTTTACATTGAGCATTTTAATAATTCTGTCCGAGCCGACTATACCTTCGGAAACTCCTGTAAAAAAACTGTCGCGTCTCAGGTAATCCAATCTGTCCATGTCCAATTGTCCGGACACCAAATTGTGCAAAAAGTGTCTGTCATATTTATTTTTAAATATTTCAATCCCGACAGAAATTTTCCCTCCTAAATCTGCATTAATTTTTCGCATAAACAATAGAGAGATTTCTTCGTGTGAAATACCTTGAGCAAAAAATCCTTCGAGCGTGTGCGAATATGGACCATGTCCCAAATCATGCATCAAAATAGCGAGCATCGCACCGATTTTTTCGTCCTTACTAAGTTTAATTTTTTTAAAATCCAAAACATCCAAAGCACTGTGCATCAGGTGTGTAGCGCCAATCACATGCTCGAAACGCGTATGCGTGGCTCCGGGATAAACATAATCTGACAGTCCCAATTGTTTGATGCGACGCAAGCGTTGAAAAAAGGGATGTGAAATCACATCGTAAATTACGCTTGCCGGAATGTTGATAAATCCATACACCGGGTCGTTTATAATTTTTTTCTTATTTTTTGTCATTTATATTAGATTTAAGACGTTTGAAGACAGACATTTGACTTTAAAAATTGGAAATCTGCACTTAACAAGTCTGACATGTAATTATACGGTTCACGGTTTACTGTTTACAGTTACGCATTTAATTAAAATTCAGCATATTGACTGATT
>DYOJ01000037.1 GCA_020720705.1 Acetofilamentum sp. | reverse complement strand
GCTAAACTGTTCTAAGCACAAACTTTGCCGAAATCTTTAACTTCGTAAAGTCGAACCAAGTACTTGTTTTTAAACTACATCGAAATTTAGAAATACGATTTTTTAAGCACTTAATATTTGAATTTTTCAATGCGAACCTTTTGCAAAAAAAATCGCACTCAAAATTGCGTGCGATTTTTCCGTTTGTGCAAAAACAGGACTATTGACGTGTCCAATAATAGGGTTTAATTTCTTTTTCTTCTTGATTCCAAAATGCGGGAGTGATTCGTTTTCCGCTCTTGTGTTTCAGGCTGCGTTCAAATATTGCCACCGTAGGATTAAACACCAAGTCGGTAACTCCGATTTTGTAAGTATCCGGTGTCGTTTCGACTTTCTTTTTTTCAAGTACAACTTTTACTTCAAATTTATTGTATTCCAAAATTTCTTTAAGAAAATCTGCGCGTTCTTTGCTGATTCCGGATTCTACTACACGGCATTTTGCGCCCTGTATCTCATCCGCTCCGTATTTTCCGACTAATTTTGACATGATGTAACAAATTTAATTTAGAACAAAATAAATGTATCAACGGCTTGTTTAATGTGCTCATAAAGTGCCCCTACAAAACCAACGGCAAAAATCCCCACTACACTCATTACCAATCCGATACGCTCAAAGATATTTGATTTAAAAGTTGGTATCGGGGTTTCATTTTTCTCAATAAACATGGCACGGATTACAAGCAAATAGTAATACAATGAGATAGTTGCGTTTAAAACGGCAATTAAAATCAACCAATAATATCCGCCCTTTGCTGCGGAAGTAAACAAAAAGAATTTTCCGAAAAATCCGGCAACAGGCGGAATACCTGCCAACGAAAACAATGCGAGCATAAGAACCAAACTGAGTTTGGGATTGGTTTTGTATAAACCGTTGTATTCTTTAATGGTTTCCTTTCCGGAGGCGTTTGACACTGCACTCACCACACCAAAGGCTGCTAAATTTGTAAAAATGTAGATTAAAGAGAAATAGATTATAGCAGTCATCCCGATATTGTCGTTGCTGATGATACCGAGCATGATAAAACCGGCTTGCGCGATGGACGAAAATGCCAAAAATCTTTTCAAATTATTTTGCCTTATAGCAAAGAGATTACCGACCGTCATGGTCAGAATTGCCAAAACATAAATTACATTTTGCCAAACATTTGCAATTTGTCCAAAAACTTTGAACACAATAATTGCAAAAATAAAAGAAGCTGCTGCTTTTGAAATTACTGAAAGATAAGAAGTTACGTTTATTGGCGAACCTTCGTAAACATCGGCTGTCCACAAGTGGAACGGAACGAGCGATATTTTGAAAGCCATGCCGGCAAAAAAGAATATCAAGCCTAAAACCAGCAAGGGTGAAACAGTTTCGGCAGTTACCGCTTTTGCAACATCTCCGAAATAGATAGAACCTGAAAGCATGTAAAATATTGACAATCCGAACAGTAATACGCCCGACGAAAGTGCGGATGAGAGTATTAGTTTGATTCCTGCTTCTGCCGATTCAATTTTACTTTTGTCATAAGCCGCAAGTGCTGCAACGGGAATTGTAGCCAACTCTAAACCAAGATAGAACATGAGAAAATCGCCGGAGGAAATCATAAAATCCATCCCGACCAAGGTTGAAATAAGTAACACTACAAACTCGAAAGAGTTTTTTTGATTTTCTGATTTTCGTAACCACGGAACGGCTTGCAACAGTACGATAAACACCCCGATATTGAGAATATTTTTCATAACAAACTGCATATCGCTCATTACAAACATTCCGCCAAAAGCAATGCCTTCGCTTTGAGGTAGAAAGCCTACGACAACATTTGCCGCAAAAGCAAATACGGTAAGCGGAATAAATTTTGATTTGCCGTGTTCCGGCAATATCAGTTCGAGAAGTAATACGACTAATATTGTGATTATGAGCATTAACTCATGTCGCATCAGTAAAAAGGTTTCAATATTCATAACCTTGATATTTTTCTGAAATGTTTGACTTATTGAATACTTAATAATTTATCCATCAACGGAACAAGGCTTTCGTCTATAAGCTCAATTATCCAAAACGGAGCAATCCCGATAAATGCAATTGCTGCAATAAGGGTAATAAGCGGTAAACGTTCCCACCATTTTGCATCTTTCAGCTCGAAAAAGTGTTTGTTTTTTACCGGACCGAGTAACAATATCCCGACGACCCTCAAAATATAGACTGCCGTGATAACAATTGCTGTGATTGCAAAAATCGTCAAAACTCTATGAAAAGTATCGGCATGTTCAAACGAACCGGCAAAAATCATCATTTCGGCAACAAAACCGCTTAGTCCGGGCAAACCCAGCGAAGCCAAGCCTCCGATAACATAAGCCACGCCGAGGAAAGGTATAACTTTCATCAAACCGCCCATTTCATGTATCATTCGCGTATGCGTGCGACCGTATATCATGCCGATAAGGGCAAAGAAAAGTGCAGTCATAATTCCGTGCGAAATCATTTGAATTATCGCTCCGGTTATTGCGGTTTTAGTTATCATCAATATCCCGAAAAGTATCAAACCGCAATGGCTCACTGACGAATAGGCATTGATATATTTAAGGTCTTTTTGTTTTATTGCACCCAAAGCTCCGTAAACCACGCTGCCTCCGGTAAGCAATAAAAAGAACCATGCTTGCTCGTTTGCAGCTTCGGGCAACAGAAACATTGCAATACGAAATGCGCCGTAGCCGCCGAGTTTCATCAACACGCCTGCGTGCAACATCGAAACTGCAGTAGGTGCTGAGGCATGTCCGTCCGGCGACCAAGTATGGAACGGAAAGAGTGCCCCCAAAATTCCAAAGCCGATAAACGTAAACGGGAACAGAAAACGTTGCACTTCAACGGGAATATCATATTTAGCTATCTCCATGATATTCATGGTCAAAGGTGCGCCTTCCGGTGCGGAGTGCATATAAATTCCGAGTAATCCGACCAATAACAATGCCGAGCCTGCCATAAGCATCAGGGTTAATTTCATGGCGGAATATTCCTTTTTGCCGCTTCCCCAAATACCTATCAACAAGTACATCGGAATAACGGCAACTTCGTAAAAGAGGAACATTGTAAATAAATCCAAAGAAATAAAGAAACCGAAAACACCGGTTGAAAGCACAATAAGCGAAATGAAAAACTCACGATGCAAATTAAAGACCTCCCAACTTGCAAATATGCCCGTAAAAATAATTACGGATGTCAGAGCTATCATGGCAACCGCTATTCCGTCCACCCCGACGGCATAGTGGATATTCAAACTTTCAAACCAAACATAATCTTTCACAAAAAGCATCAATTCCGTATTTCCGGCATTACGTTCTTGGATATACATGTAAACTAAAATTCCGGACAGAATGAGTTGTATGCTCATTCCCACGGCTGAGTATAGCCGAGTTTGTTTATTGTCCTTCGCAAGCAAAATTGCGGCAACCGTCAATACCGGCACAAGGACTAAGAGCGATAATATATTCATTTCTTCTGATTTTCTGAATTAATGAGTTAATAGAACAAATTTAGAATAAAGGCAATAGCTATAATAATTGCACCGGAAATGAACACAAAACCATATTTTTGTATCTGTCCGGACTGTAATCCTTTTATCATTTCTGCGGATTTTTCGGTTACATGTCCGATTCCGTCCATCGTTGCATCCACAACATTGCGGTCGAACCAAGCTACTGATTTCGAGACGATATTGAAAATAATTTTATGCGTAACGAACATGTAAATTTCATCAAAATAAAATTTATTGAATGTCCATTTGTAAAATTTCCCGAAAGCTGCCGATATTTTGTCCGGAATTGCTGTTTCTTTCTTGTACATTACCATTGCTATCGCTATGCCGATTAAACCAAACAGAGTAGCCGGTATGGCAACAACCCACTCGGTATGAATTTCGATGGCTTTGCCGTCCACAGTTATCCATTCATTGAAGGGTAGAAATCCGGCAACAAAGGAGAACATAGCCAAAAACATGAGCGGAAATTTCATACTCATCGGAGCATCATGCGGTGTGTGGTGATAGTGAGGTTCTTTGTTCCAGAAAACCCTGAAATACAGTCGGAACATATAAAAGGCTGTCAATCCGGCGACAAATAATTGGATGAAGAAAATAAATTTATCGTGATGAAATGCTGCCACTAAAATTTCGTCTTTACTGAAAAAACCCGAAAGCGGAGGCACTCCGGCGATTGTCAAAGTTGCAATTAAAAAAGTAATATGTGTTACGGGCAGATATTTTCGCAAACCGCCCATTTCGTTCATTAAATTGCTGTGTACGGCATGAATTACTGCACCCGCTCCCAAGAATAACAATGCTTTGAACATAGCATGTGTGAACAAATGGAACATCGAAGCCATATACCCTACCCCTTCGTGTCCGTGCATGCCGGAAACGCCGAGTGCCGTTATCATGTATCCGATTTGCGACATGGTTGAAAAAGCCAGCACACGCTTGATATCGAACTGCGTAGTTGCTACGATTGCTGCAAACAACGAAGATATCGCCCCGACATAAGCAACCACCTCCAAAGCATCGGGTGCGGAAATGCTGTAAACAGGAAACAACCGTGCAACTAAATATACGCCTGCAACAACCATTGTAGCAGCGTGTATGAGTGCCGACACCGGTGTCGGTCCTTCCATGGCATCGGGTAACCAAATGTGAAACGGCATCATGGCTGATTTACCTGCGCCACCCATAAAAATCAAAATCAACGCCCATGTCATGGTGGACATACCCATAAACAAAATGCCTCCGCCTTGTGCAATCGCCGAACCGGATGGGTCTGTAAGTGCCAGAAAATCATACGTATCGGTAATATATCCCACGGTTAATATCCCGATAAGGAAAAACATATCGGCAAAACGTGTTACAATAAATGCCTTTTTGGATGCCGCTACGGCAGAAGGTTTGTCGTAATAATATCCTATCAACAAAAACGAGGATACGCCCACCAATTCCCAAAAGACATACATTTGAAAAATGTTGGTTGATACAACTAAGCCGAACATGGAAAAACTGAACAATGACAGAAACGAGTAAAAACGGTTAAATCCGTCTTCGCCTTTCATGTATCCGGTGCTATAGATGTGAACCATAAGCGATACGGTTGAAACCACCACAAGCATCATCACCGAAATCGGGTCTATAAGTGTACCCATATCAATGTGTAGATTCTCGGTGAACTGCAACCAAACGGTGTTGTAGCCGATTATTTTTTGATAAGCCCCGTCAATTTTTTCGGTTGTGAAAAAATATTTGTATGCCGTATAATACGACATTACAAACGAAGCCGTGAGCGCAGTGATGCCGATACCGGAGGCTACGGTATTCGATAATTTATTGTGCAGAAACCCGATTATCAGGAACGAAAACAAGGGTATCAGCGGAATGAGGATGGTGTAAGTAAAATCCATGTCTGAATATTTGTGAATTTATACTGTTTCTTAAAATATTTTACGAACGAACACAAGTATTAATACTTCATTTCGCTCACATTTTCAACATTGATTGTTTTGAATTTTCGATAAATATTCAAGATAATCGCAATTGCAACAGCGGCTTCGCTTGCGGCTATGGCGATAATGAATATGGTAAAAAAGTGTCCGTGCATGTTATCGGGGAAAAGATAACGATTAACGGCTACAAAATTGATATTCACAGAGTTAAGTATCAATTCAACAGACATTAATATTGTTATCAGATTTCGACGTGTCAGAAAACCGAACACCCCGATAAAAAACATCAATGTTCCGACTACAAAAAAATACGAAAGCGGAATATTTGGTATCATAATGATTTATTGTTTTCTTGATTTGTAACTTTTTCTTCTGATTTTTTTGCTATCACAATAGCGCCTATCATGGCAGCAAGCAGCAATACGGAAATAACCTCAAAAGGCAGAACAAAACCGTCTCGCTCGTAACTGAGCAAACTTAAGCCGATGGATTCCATATTTACATCCACCGGAGGTTTTGTGCTTGCGGTAAATTCGTGTTCCAACAATACTGTCAGCGTAAGTAATGCTCCTGCAACCGAAGCCAAGCCGGATGCTATGGTTTTGAGCTTCCCGACAGGTTCAAAACTTTGGCTGATATGACTTGTGAGTAGTATCGAAAAGATGATTAGAACTACGATACCACCCGCATAAAGTGTAAGCTGAATGGCTGCAATAAATTGATAATTAAGCAGAAAATAGAGACCTGCTGTTGCAATCAGCACAAACAACAAATAAGTGGCAGCGCGCAAAATTTTTCGACTTGTTACAGTCAGCACGGAGAAAACCAAAATGATTGTGGAAAAAATATAAAACATGATGTCCATTATTCTACTCCTTTTTTAAGTGTTGAACCTTCTTTATTTAAAACTTTTGTAAGTTTTGTGCGGTCAAAAACAGCATGTTCAAATTCGTTACCGAACGCCAAAGCATTTGACGGACATGTTTTTACACACAAGCCGCACATTGAGCACATCCCCAAATGATAGATATGTTTATCAATTGCTTTTTTCTTTTTGCCGTCTTCGTTTACCAAAAACATGGTAACAAGTTCGATAGACCCGTTCGGACAATTGATTTCGCAAATACCGCAACCGGTGCAACTGTGTTCGTTGTTTGCGTTGTGCGGCATGGTAACTTCCCCTTTAAAAGCCTCAACCATTTTGAGTTCTTTTCTGTTTTCGGGATATTTTTGAGTAACTTTTGTCCAAGGTCTGAAAAAGTAGGAGGTCGTAACTCCCATTCCTGTGAACAGTGTACCTACTCCTTTAAAAATTCCTTTTATATAACTGAATAACATAACTTTACGATTAGATATTTATTAAAAATGCCAGCCCATCAGAACTAAAAATGCCATGAGTAAAATATTGAATAAGTTTATGGGCAACAGATATTTCCATTCCAGAGTAAGTAATTGGTCAATACGCAAACGCGGAAATGTCCACTTAAACAACATGATAATGTAAATAATGACAGCTGTTTTACCGGCATACCAAACAAACGGAGGAATATAGTCCATGATATGATTAAATCCGTCCCACGAACCGATGTGCAAAGGCATCCAACCGCCCAAGAACACTGTAGCTGCAATAGACGCGACAATAAACATATTCATATATTCCGCCAAAAAGAAAAAGGCGAACTTTATACCCGAATACTCGGTATGAAAACCTGCCGTAAGCTCGGATTCCGCTTCCGCCAAGTCAAACGGTCCTCGATTGATTTCAGCCGTACTGGCAATTAAAAATATGATAAATGCAATCACCGCAGGCAAATGTCCTTTGAACAAAAACCAACCATCTCGTTGTAATTCAACAATTTCGGAAAGTTGTAAAGTTCCTGCCAACACCACGATTACAAGTAACGAAAGACCTACCGACAATTCGTAGCTGATAATTTGTGCCCCGCTGCGCATTGCTCCGATAAGTGAGTATTTACTGTTACTCGACCAGCCGGCAAGCAAAATACCCACAACCCCCACAGATGAAACCGCCATGACGTAAAACAATCCGATGTTCAAATCTACGGCATGTAACCCTTTGGCAAAAGGGATGGCAGCAAGTGCAAAAAACGATGCAATAATAACGATGAACGGGGCAAGATTGAATAAAATTTTATCCGCTTTTTTGATATGTATCAACTCTTTGAACAGCAATTTTATCAAATCGGCTACAGTTTGAAACAACCCCCAAGGACCAACTCGGTTCGGACCGACACGGCATTGCATAAATGCGCAAACTCTACGCTCGGCATATACCAAAAGTAAACCGACTACGGCATAAAACGCTAAAAACGCGACGCCGAGCAGAACAAATTCAGTAAAAATTGTCCAAAACGGAGACATTGCCGCCCGTAGCGAAGCATCTATCCAACCGGTAAATGAACTGAAATCGTAAATATCGAATGGCATGGTTTATATTTATGAGTGATGATTTTAATATGAAATTAAATTTAAGATGACTGATTATGGATGATATAAAACAAAGTAAACCATCATCTTACAAGTTAAAATACATTCGGTTCAAACTATTTTTTAAATTTATATATTTCAAACCCAAAGGCAATAAATCCTATCTGTCCAAATCAGGGATAACCAAGTCTAACGAGCCGCTTATGGCAACCAAGTCGGCAATTTTGTGCCCCTTTGCCATCGCATTTATTGCACTGAGGTTTGAAAAATTAGGGGAACGCAATTTTAAGCGATACGGATTTTTATTGCCGTCGCTGATAATGTGCACTCCAAATTCGCCTCGTGCTGCTTCCACACGTTGATAATATTCTCCGACTGGTAATTTTATGACAGCTTTCATTTTAGCGGCATAATCACCTTGCGGTATGTTATCTATCAGTTGTTCAATAATATTCATGGATTCCCACATTTCGTCCATGCGTACTTTGTATCGGGCAAAGGTATCTCCTTCGGTATAAAGTGCTTCTTTGAACTGAACTTTATCGTAAGCACTGTATGGTGCAATTTTTCGCACATCGCAGGCAAACCCGGAGCCGCGCCCTGAGGGACCTGTAACACCATAAGAGATAGCATCTTCTTTGGAGATATAGCCTATTCCCTTGCTTCGCTCGGTAAAAATGACGTTGCCTGTCAGCAAACGGTCGTATTCGGGCAAAACTTTTCTGAAATCTTTGATAAATTTCTTAACTTTTGTTTGAAAATCTTTGTGTAAATCATTCATCAATCCGCCGGGGGTGTTGTAACTTTGGATTAAACGTCCGCCGGTGGTTTCTTCAAAGATATCAAGAATATATTCGCGGTCTCGCAAACCATAGAAAAATGTTGTAAGTGCGCCCATATCCATTCCGAAAGCCGCCCACCACAACTGGTGTGAGGCAATACGATTCAACTCATCAATTATGGTGCGGATATATTTTACACGTTCGGGTACTTCAATTTGCAAGGCATTTTCAACACATAAACAAACAGCTTCGTTGTTGATATGCGCCGAAAGATAGTCTAACCTATCGGTTAAATGCACGATTTGGGGATACGTCAGTCGTTCGGTCATTTTTTCGATGCCTCGATGGATGTATCCGCAATGCGGTTGCACATTGTCCACAGTTTCGCCTTTCAAGGTGAGTAAAAACCGCATAACACCGTGAGTAGAAGGGTGTTGCGGTCCCATATTTATCACATAATCTTGATAATCAAGGTCTATATCTTTCGGCGGTGTAACAATTTGATTTTCTGACATACTACTTATATTTTGCGTTCCGGACGAATTTTGCTGTTTAACTGTTTATTTGTTTGTTGTTTAACTGTTTATGTGTTTACTGTTATCTGTTTACTGTTTAAAAAACATTTAAGCAACAAATTAACACATCAACACACTAACAAATCTACTAATCAACTAATTATCGAAGAATCATATTTACTTCGTCCACATAATCTTTGCGTAAGGGGTGTCCGTTCCAATCGTCTTCGAGAAAAATTCTTCGCATGTCCGGATGGTTTTTGAACGTAATACCGTATAAATCAAATATTTCTCGTTCGTGGAATTCTGCTGTTTTCCAGATATGGCAAACGGTTTCGAGTTCCGGTTTTGTTCGGTCTGATGTTTTTTGCTTCACGAGAATCGTATGTCCGTATTTTGTGGAAGTTAAAAAATAGCTGACGCCGAGCGCATCGCCGTAGTCCACACCGCTTACGTTAAACATGTAGTCCAAAGCTAAGTCGGAATCCGATTTCAATTTAGGCATTAATGTCATAAAATATTTAGGCTCAACACTTACTGTGAGATATTGTTGTTCTTCTATGACAGCTTGCGGCACAATTTCCGATATTTTTTTTCTTAATTCTTCGTTTGTCATTGTAATTATTTTATCGGATTTTCAACATCATAATCAGCGGCATCAATACGTTTGTAGCCGTTTTTGAGGGTTTGCGTGCGCATTTTGCGTTGCAATTGCATGAAGCCGTAAAGCAGGGCTTCGGGGCGGGGCGGACAGCCGGGTATGTACACATCAACCGGAATGACATGCTCGACTCCGCGTACAACATGGTACGTATTGTAATAAAACGGTCCGCCGGAAATTGCGCAAGCTCCCATTGCTATAACATACTTTGGGTCAGCCATTTGGTCATACAAACGTTTCAAAACCGGCGCCATTTTATTTACGATAGTTCCGGCAACAACAATCACATCTGCTTGGCGAGGCGTGGCGCGATAAACTTCCATTCCGAAGCGTGAAAAATCGTGGCGTGCAGCACCTGTTGCCATCATTTCAATTCCGCAACAGCTTGTTGCAAAGGTCAGAGGCCAAATGGAATTAGACCTGCCCCAATTCACCAATTTATCAATTGTTGAAAAGAAGATGCCTTGATTTTCAAGCATCATAAGATCCAAAGATTCGTTATCTTTGAACTCTTCGTGTTTTATGGATTTAAGATTTATTCCCATACCAAAGCATGTTTTTTCCACGCGTACGCCAGCCCGAAAACCAGAATTACGAAGAAGATTAAAATTTCAATCATACCGACCAAACCGACCTGTTTCATGACAACTGCCCATGGAAACAAAAACACGGTTTCGACATCGAATATCAAAAACAAAATTGCAAACAAATAGTAACCGACATTGAACTGAAGCCACGAGATACCCGTAGTCGGGATACCACACTCGTAGGGTTCAATTTTTTGTTTGTTGAACGATTTTGGCGCAATGTAATTCGAAAAAACAATAGCTCCGCCTACCAAAACCAGCGAAGTTATAAAAAATACGATTAACGATTCACCATTCATTTTGAATATAGTTAAATCTCAATAATTCAATAACTTAAATACAAATACGATGTATTTTTTCGATTGCAAAGCTAAATGTTCAGATTTAATTATCAAAAAAAATAGATATGTTATAAAAGATATTTTAAAAAAAACAGGTAACTAAAAAATCACTCCTCAACAATAACATTCTCATAATATATTGTTTATCAATTATTTTTAATTAAAGAAAACAAGTACAAAAAAAAAATCAGTATAAATCAAATTAAATATGCTGACAAATTTAATCCAAAATTCTACATTTGTCATCAAATTTTTAGAAATCAAATTATGAGTAATACAATATTCAGCCATCGAAGCATCAGAAAATATAAATCAATACCGATACCGACCGAAGTTTTGGAGAACATCTTGCTGGCGGCAACACGTGCATCGAACACCGGTAATATGCAAGTTTACAGTATTATAGTTACACAAAACGCTGACATGAAAGCGAAATTGGCACCCCTGCATTTTAACCAACCGATGGTAATGCAAGCACCTGTGTTGCTGACTTTTTGTGCAGATATCAACAGATTTTCAAAATGGTGTGAAGCCCGAAACGCCGAACCGGGTTACGACAATTTGTTATGGCTCTACACTGCTACGATTGATGCCACACTTGCCTCGCAAAATGCGGCTCTCGAAGCTGAAGCCAACGGTTTGGGAATCTGTTATTTAGGAACAACAAATTATACTGCGGATAAAATTATTCAGGTGCTTAACTTGCCCAAAGGCGTGGTTCCGGTTACAACCCTTGTGGTCGGCTATCCGGATGAGCAACCAAACTTAACGCCGCGATTACCGATTGAAGCTGTCGTTCATTACGAATCTTACACTGATTTTGACACGCTGACTATCAATAAGTTATACGACGAAACGGAAAACAGCGATTTTTCAAAAAATATCATTGCAGAAAACGGAACGGAAAATTTAGCACAAGTTTTCACCCGAAAACGCTATACAACAGCGGTGAACAAACAATTTTCAGAAGTTCTTTTGCGTGTTTTCAGAGAGCAAGGGTTCAATAGTTAAGTTAAAAATGTGTTAATTTGAAAAAAAATACTGTGATAATTTTTTAAAAATGACAGGTTCAAATTATTACGTATTACGTATAGTAAAATCAACATATTGTAAAATCAACTTCTTACAAAAAAATTTCACAAACGATTAACCGGAAGAACGATACAATTGATTTTCGATAAAAATCTATTCGACTTTTCAGTATTGGACACAATATTTCATTGTTTAACCGGATATTTCCGTAATTTTGTTGAAAATTAATCGGATGTTGGTTCTGTTTTTGTTAAAAGAAAGTTTTGCACACGCGCTTAATTCATTGTGGTCAAATAAGTTGCGTTCGTTTTTATCATTATTCGGAATTACAATCGGCATTTTTGCCATGATAACCGTATTTACGATAATCGGTTCCTTAGAGCGTTCCATAAAAGAAAGCATCGGAAGTTTGGGAGACAATGTAATTTATGTTCAAAAATGGCCCTGGCAATTTGGCGGTGAATACCGCTGGTGGGACTATCTGAAACGTCCGCTCCCCTCACTTGACGATGCCGACTATCTGCGCCAAAATTCCAAAACCGGAGAGGCATTTAGTTTCATGGTATTTGCCTCAAAGACAGCTAAATACAGAAAAAATATTGCAAGCGATATACGCTTAAACGGCATAGAATACGACTATTCCAAAATTAAGGATTTTGAACTCGAGCAAGGGAGATATTTTACCGAATTTGAAGCAAAAAGCGGTCGAAACGTTGCCTTACTCGGAAATACCATTGCCGAAGAGCTTTTTCAAGGAGAATATCCTATCGGAAAAACAATCAGCGTGGACGGAAAAAAAGTTACGGTTGTCGGAATTTTCGCCAAAGAAGGCGAAGATATGTTTGGCATGACTCCGGATAACACTATTTTATTGCCCGTAATGTTTATCAGGCGCATCGTAAATATTAAAAGTCAGGAAGCAGGTCCGTTAATTTTGGCAGAACCGCGACCGAGAATATCCGCAGAAGAATTAAAGGCTGAATTACAAGCCCTCATGCGGGCACATCGGCGTTTGAAACCAACCCAAGAAGACGATTTTGCATTGAACCAAGCCAGCCTCATAGCAGAAGGTTTCAAAGGAATTTTCATAATGGTTGATATAGTCGGAATTTTTATTGGCGGGTTTTCAATTCTTGTCGGCGGGTTCGGTATTGCGAACATTATGTATGTGTCAGTCAAAGAACAAACTCGTATTATCGGTATCCAAAAAGCACTCGGCGCAAAACGATGGTTTATTTTGATGCAATTTTTATTCGAATCCGTAATACTTTCATTAATCGGCGGTTTTATCGGACTTTCTGTTGTGTACGCACTGGTTACAACCTTAGATGCAAATACTGATATGAGTTTTCAAATGAGTCAGGCAAATGTGATTTCCGGCATTACTTTATCAGTCTTAATAGGCGTATTTTCAGGAATATTGCCGGCACGAAAAGCAGCAAAATCAGACCCCGTTACAGCCATGTCGAGTGTTTA
>DYOJ01000555.1 GCA_020720705.1 Acetofilamentum sp. | reverse complement strand
ATCACTTGAAACCATCACGGAGTTACTTGCCGGATTAGGGTAGAGTAGGGGAGAGCTTCCTATTTTTGATAAACCTGTAACGGTATTATCAAGCGTAATTGTTGTTGAATTAGCTTCGTTGCCTTGTTGATAAATGCGAAATGTAATGAATGCTTGTCCGACTTCTCCGTCCGGAAAATACAAAACATCTGCTAATTCATCGTCATGGTTACCTTCTTCGCCGTAAGTATCTCCGGCTGCTATACTAAGCGGTGTTCCGATTTGCAGAGGAAGATTTGTCGTTTCTTCAAGGTTAAAACAATTTCCGATACAAAATTGCAGGTCTGTGTTTTCAGGTCTATTAAAATCGGTAACTTCAACGATAAAATTACCGGCATTACTGCCGGCATTTTGTATTGAGAAATTGTAAGCTTCATAGCTTTGAGATACAGGCAGAACGCTTGTTGTACCCGAAAGGAGTTTTCCTGACCAGTCGCTGACAATGATTTGACTTTGTAGCGTTGTCGCCAAAAAAACTGATAAACATAAACTTATAATTTGTTTCATTTGTGTATGAGATTTATTTTGAAACATTAAATGATTCTACAGTATGTGTCCCTCCCAAATTTATTTTAATAAAATAAACACCGTTGGGGTAAGACCGAACGTCGATTTCCGATTTGTCTGTTGTTGTCAGCAAACGTCCGGATACATCGAAGAGCTGTGCACTTCTGAAATCGGGGTGCGGAAAATAGAGGTTGTCCGATGTCGGATTCGGATATAATTTTATTGAGTTTTCAGTGTTTTGGGAAATTGAAGAAGCAGTTTTAGTGCTGAAATGAACGATGTCCCCGGCACCGTATGCTCCTGTTGGGTATGTCATAAGATTAAACTCTTCGGAATCAGTAAGATAAAGGTATGAGTTTGAAACATTGTAATTGATACCGTCTCCGTATGAATCGGTGACCTCAAAAGTGTAGCAATCATCAGGAAGCGCAAACGTTTGGTCAATGTGGATACGCGAGCCTGTTGCGTAACCCGAGCCGCTGTACATTACGGACCCCGAAGAGTTTTTTACCGACCATGATAGTTCATCGGGATAGGCATCCGTATAAATGCTCAAACTAACCGTTGTTGTGCTTTCCACCGAACGTTGTACTTCGATGTTAAGCAGGTTGTTATTGGTATTATCATCTGTGGGCAACAGAACGGCAACTGAATTAACATCAGCAGGCTCAAATTGAACTTCCGGAAGTAAAATGACCTCTTTGTGAAGCGAACTTATCTCACCACTCCAAGAATAGCTGTGTACAGCGCCGCTGTTGAGTGAGTATTCGATTATGAGTTCCGTCAAGGGTTGCTCTCCCATATTTTGTATGGTAACTTCCGGTGCTATCATGTCTCCGCAAATTGTTTTAGGTGTTTCAATTTTGATTATTGAGGCATCATTTTGATTTTCAAAATTAGAAAAAGTAGGAACACAACCCGCTGCATTTGCAATTTCCTGGCGGGTTTCGGTTACGAATGCTACTATTTCTAAATCTTCAATTACCGCCGGAATACTACGATAGCTTTCCGGAATGGTGTATGTGTATGTTTTGTCAATAAAAGAACCTGTTGTTGTTGTTGTAATTTCTTCGCCCCAAGTTCCTGTTATGAGTTCAACTAGTCGGTGCATGTGAACGTACTCATTACCCATATTTCCTCCGGATTGCGGTCCGAGTGTGTTGTTTTGTAGTAGTGCAACATTTAAGTAGTTCGTTGTCTGGCTGTTATCAGCCGTGTAATAAACTTCTACATGGACGGTCAGTTCTCGTGTCTGAGCATTTATATCCGATTCAATACCGACATTTACGCCGGCTTGCATTGCCAGAGTTTGATTAGATGCGTTTGTCCATTTGTCTCGGCTCATTGCGGTTCCGGAACCTTGGGAAAGACCGCTGAATAAATGCCGATTTACAGTGCCTGCCGGATACCCTGTCAGTCCGGATTGTCCGGAAATCGCTGTACCGTAACTTGTTCTGAAATCTGGTTCTCCCGTACCGGGTGTTGAATATGAGCCGGTATGAATGTTTATTAAAAAAACGTCTTCCGGGTGTGCGTTTTGTATCGACTGCGCAATGGCATGTCCTTGCGGGCAATAGCCGCAATGAATTCCTGTGAATTCTTCTAAAACCACTTTTTTATTTTCAACTTCGGTGCTCACTATTGTTTGTGATACGACACTTTCAGCCGTCAGTAGCAAGGCTGCCGAAAATAGTAAAAATTTTCTCATTTGTTAATATTCAATTAAATTTGTG
>DYOJ01000554.1 GCA_020720705.1 Acetofilamentum sp. | reverse complement strand
GGAGCATACATAGACTGGATTGTTGTAATTCCGTTTGAGAAATCGCCTTCATGAGTAACTCTTAAAGAATATTCAAAAACATAAGTTCCTTTTCTTAAATAATCAAAGAAAAAGTTTGTTGAAGCATCTTTTGTTGTTTCATAATACCCAAGTCCGTCTTGCCATTTGTATTGAGAAATAACATTTAAAGGTTCAAAAGAGGAACTTCTCATATCTTTCATGTGAACATATTCCATATCTCTGTCAACTCTTAATTCAATTCTCACTTTGATTTTATCACCTATTTTAACACTTTCTTTTTCAATAGGAGTTATAATCGGACCTGTTGAAGAATCTCTTTCAACAAAAAGTTTTTTGTTTAATTTCAAAGGTGTTTCAGCTGCTGTGATTTTATCAAGTTGTTCAAAATATTGCCAATAAACTCCGCCCCAAGCAACAACTTTATTGTTGTTTTTAACTGTGATGTTTCCCATTTCCGGTTTAATTTCTTCACCGTTCCAAGAAACTTTAAAATAACCTGTTCCTGCTTCTGTCGGAACATCGTGTTTATATGGGTCAACTTTTTCACCGCCCATTGTGATTTCTGCAAGTTTATCTTCTTTTAACCAATCATCACCTTGAAGCAACAAAGCAAAACAAGCATCTGCGGTTGCTTTTGTTGTTTTCCAATCTTGAGTTTGTTTACTTTTTATCAACCAAGTTTTTAAATCATCAATCACTTTTTCATCTTTTGTTATTTCACTGAAAACTTCAATCATCAAAGCATGTGTTTCAATCGGAAGTTGATACCAATAATAACCATAACTTTCTTTCCAATACATTCCCATTTCTTCGGAATTCAATGAATGTTCTTTTAATGAAGCTGTAATATCTTTTGCTGTTTTCACTTCGTCATATCTGAATAATGCAAGTGCAATCATTCCTTTTGCATAATTATTGAAATCCAACCAATATTTTTGTGATTGTTTTTTATAATAATCAAATGCTGTTTTAACCGAAGAATTTACATCTATATCCAAAAAGTAACTTCTTGCATACAAATATTGAATTTGATAATATCCCAAATTGTTTTTATCCAAATCAACGGCATATTTTATCAAATCATCATAATCTTTTTTAATTTCTCTGTCCAAATAAGGAATTGCTTTTTGAATCATATTCCAAACTATTGTGTCTTTTCTCACATCAAGTACTTTTATTGCATGCAAATGTGCAAATCCTGTTACCAAATGTGTTGTGATATAACGACTTTCGTACATTCCTTTAAACCAAGACCAACCTCCTGAAGGCATTTGTTCTTCGCTTAATTTTTTTATTATCTTCCCTTTTTCATTTGCCATTCTGTTAAAATCAAATAACAATGCAATTCTTTTTTTTCTTTCTGTTTCGTTGTTTGCTTCGGCAACCCAAGGAGTTTCCTGTAACATCAATGATTTCAATTCTTGATTCTTTTCCAAATTTGACAACAAAGCATTTGAATTCGGTAAATTTTGCCACAAATCAAATATCTTTTTGATTTTAGGATTTGAATTCACAATATAACTTGCTATTGAGTTTGCATAATATCTTGAAAACATTTGTTCAGTACATTCATAAGGATATTCTATAATATACGGTAATGCCTGAACTGCATACCAAACAGGATTTGATGTGAATTCAAGTGTTAATTTATGATTTCTCAATGTTGTTGAATCTTTTGATTTCAATAACTTGTCAAATTTATATTCTTTTGTTTGTAATGCTCTGATTGGTAAAGGCATTGTTTCTGTTACAAGCATTCTGTTTCTTAAAACAGGTAATGTCATTTCTTCACCGTCACTGAAATTTCCGCTTTTTGCAACCACTTTATAAGTTACCGCATCTATTCCTTCAGGTACTTCAAGTTCCCATTCCACAAGTCCGCTTTGTCCTTTTGCTGCTGTGAATGTTTGTTGTTTTTTTGTGTTTTTAAACTTATCATCAACAGGATTCATTGTTGCTGCATCAAAAAGCATTAATTCAATTGCTCCTTTCATTTCGTTTTCTGTTAAGTTTGTTATTTTTGATGTAAACACTATTTTATCGTTTTCTCTTAAAAATCTCGGTGCATTCGGTACAACCATTAAATCTTTTTGTGTTACAAGTTCATTTGATATTACTCCGTATTTCAAATCTTTTGTGTGTGCAAGTCCAAGCATTTTCCATTTTGTTAATGCTTCGGGTATTGTAAAACTTATCACAACACTTCCGTCTGGGTCTGTCAAAAGATGCGGGTAGAAAAATGCTGTTTCGTTAAAATTGCT
>DYOJ01000553.1 GCA_020720705.1 Acetofilamentum sp. | reverse complement strand
ATAATCAGCAAATTATCACATTATCACATTTTCAAATTAACACATTTTTAGTATAAATATTATTTCAGCCCCATTGAGACTGTTATTGCATCAATACGTTTTTTTAATTCAGCTTGCTTAACGGGATAGTTTTCTTTGGAATCTAAAGCACAATTTACGCTGATATAAAATTTAATTTTCGGTTCTGTACCCGAAGGGCGTACGGTGATTTTTGCACCGTCTTGGGTAAAGAACTGCAAAACATCCGATTTTGGAAATGCCAAAGGTTCAATAGTTTCTGTTACAAAATTATCCAAAACGCTCGTTTTGTAATCTCTGATTTCAATAACTTTGCTGCCGGCAATTTCTTTCGGCGGATTTGCTCTGTAATCTTGCATCATTTGTTTGATAGCTTCTGCGCCGTCTTTCCCTTTTTTAACCACATTAACCAAACCCTCCTGATACAATCCGAGTTCAACATAAATATCAATCAATTGTTCGTAGAACGACATCCCTCTGTCTTTGGCATAAGCAGCAGCTTCGGCAATCAGAGCCGCAGCCATCACGGCATCCTTATCGCGAACAAACTCGCCGGCAAGGTAGCCGTAGCTTTCTTCGCCGCCACCGATAAAGAGTTTTTTGCCTTCGTTTTGTCCGATGATTTCGGCAATATATTTAAACCCTGTCAGGGTATCGAAACTTTCGACACCAAATTTTTGCGCTATTGCATTCAGTAAATCTGTGGTTACAATGGTTTTAACAATATACTCGTGTCCTTTGAGTAAATTGGCTTCGGCGCGTTTTTTTATCAAATAATAAATTAAGACTGAGGCGGTTTGGTTTCCGTTCAACAGCACAAATTTACCCGAAGTGTCGCGTACGGCAATCCCGACACGGTCTGCATCGGGGTCGGTTGCGAGAACAAGCTCTGCTCCGACTGCTTCGGCTTTGTCAATCGCCATTTGTAAGGCATCGGCATTCTCAGGGTTTGGCGAGTTTACGGTTGGAAAATTACCGTCCGTAAGGTCTTGCTCAGGCACATTGTAAACTGCTTCAAAACCAAATGCTTCCAAGGTTTGAGGCACAAGTTTAACTCCTGTTCCGTGTATCGGAGTATAGACAATCTTCATTTCTTTTTGGCGGGCAATGGCATCGGGTGATATGGATAATTCTTTAATCTTACTTATATATAAGGTGTCGAACTCCGAACCCAGCGAAATAATGTTTGCCGGATTGCCGTCGAATAATATTTGTGAAACATCAGTAATTTTTGTAACCTCATCAATAATATTTGTGTCGTGCGGAGCAACAACCTGCGCGCCGTCATCCCAATAAGCTTTGTAGCCGTTATATTCTTTCGGATTGTGAGAGGCTGTAACAACAACACCGCTTTGACATCCGAATTGTCGCACTGCAAACGAAAGTTCGGGTGTCGGACGCAAATCTTCAAATAAATACACCTTAAATCCGTTTGCCGAAAAGATATTTGCAGTTGTTTCTGCAAAAAGACGACTGTTATTTCGGCAATCATGAGCTATGGCTACTTTGACTTCCGGAAGATGTGCAAAGTTTTTCTTTAAATAATTTGCTAAGCCTTGCGTAGCTGCCCCGACAGTGTATTTATTCATACGGTTTGTGCCCACACCCATGATTCCTCGCAACCCCCCTGTCCCAAATTCAAGGTTTCTGTAAAATGAGTCCTCAAGTTCTTTGGGGTCATTATCAATTAAATATTGAACTTGCGTTCGTGTGTCGGCATCGTACTGTTTTCCGAGCCATGTTTTTGCACTTTCGATAACTGTCATACAGATTTATTTTAAATTTTTTTGATAAAATTAAATAATTTTTGATAAAGTTATACATTTTTTTTATGTATGTATATGATTAAATTAGAACAGGTTAATCAATCTTGGTACAACTGTTTGAATGATAGAGTTGAATTTGTATGAAAATAAAAATTTTGTACATATATTTTTTTTGATTAAGTTTGTTTTTGTTTTTTACACAATTGTTCAATTAAAATTAGTTTGTTTATGAGAAAATTAATTATGCTGTTTGCATTTCTGTCTATGGCAGTAGTGCATGCGTTTGCTCAGACAACGGTTATTACGGGGAACGTAACAGATTCCGGCGGGAATATTTTGCCCGGGGTCAGTATTTCCGTAAAAAATACAACTGTTGCAACGATGTCCGGCACAGACGGCGGTTACTCGCTTGAAGTCCCTGAAGGCTCTACGCATTTGTTGTTTTCATATATCGGTATGGAAACGTTGGAACTTGAAATCGCAGGCAAAACGGTTATCAATGC
>DYOJ01000552.1 GCA_020720705.1 Acetofilamentum sp. | reverse complement strand
TTTGATAAAATATAATGACTTTACCACAACTTTTTGAGCGGATACGAAATTTCGTTATATCATATAGAATTTCAACAAGTTATGAGTTTTCTTACAACGACTAAATATTTGATATTCAATTTAATAATTTTTTATTAAATCATGAAAAAATTACTGTTTATATCAATAATTTTGTTTGTTTTGTTAAACGCAAATGCTCAAACGCACACGCCGCTCGATACGGCAATTTGGAAAACTGACTACGAATCGGCAAAACACTTAGCTTTGGAAAATATGCGCCCGATTCTGATGGTGTTCAGCGGCAGCGATTGGTGCAAGCCGTGCGTAAAATTGCGCGAACAAATTTTGGTCAGCCCGGAATTTTCTGCATGGGCAAAGGACGAAGCGGTGTGTTTGAGTGTGGACTTTCCGTCTCAAAAAAAGAACCAACTGCCGCCGGAACTTAAAGCGCATAACGACCAATTAGCTGAAAAATTCAACAAAAACGGCATTTTTCCGCTCGTAATCCTCGTAACTGCCGACGGAACTGTGCTCGGAAGTATCGGTTACGAAAATGTCAGCCCCGCGGAATACATCGAATCGCTGAATAAAATTATTCATAAATAGTCCTTGCATTACAAGTCGTAACACATTGAATTACTTTATGATATAGCAATAATTTGACTTGATTTATTTTTTGGAATAATATGATATTAAAGCAAAATATTGATTATCAAAATTGGTTAAACCAAATAAAGCACAAAATAAAATCAGCACAATATCAAGCTGCACGTTCTGTCAATTCCGTTCTTTTGGAATTGTATTGGGAAATTGGAAAAGAAATGGTTGAAAAACAACAGCTTGAAGATTGGGGGAGCGGTTTTATCGAGCAATTTGCTTCGGATTTACGAAAATCTTTTCCCGATATAAAAGGTTTTTCAAAACGGAATGTTTATGCCATGCGTCAATGGTATCTGTTTTATTCAGAGCAGTTTGAATTTGTGCCACAGGCTGTGGCACAAATTCCGTGGGGGCATAATCGGTTAATAATGACTAAAATAAAGAATATTGAAGAAGCAATATTTTATGCGCAAGCTACAATTGAAAATGGTTGGGGACGAGATAATCTTGAAATACAAATAGATAAAAACTATTTTCTGAAAAAAGGAAATGCGATAACAAATTTTGCAAAAACATTGCCTTCGCCACAATCGGACTTAGCAAAAGAAACAATCAAAGACCCTTATGATTTTGATTTCTTAGGACTTGAAGATGACGCACTTGAAAAAGAAATTGAAACCAAACTCACAAAACATATCACAGAATTTTTAATAGAATTAGGAAAAGGATTTGCTTATGTTGGCAGACAATATCATATAAAAGTCAGTGATAAAGATTATTACATTGATTTGTTGTTTTATCATTTGGATTTGCGATGTTATGTTGTGATTGAATTAAAAGCCGGCATTTTCAAACCGGAACACACCGGTAAACTAAACTTTTATTTATCGGCAATTGATACGCTTGTAAAAAGAAAAGAAGACAATCAGACAATCGGAATTTTACTCTGCAAGAAAAAAGATAGAGTAGAGGCGGAATTTGCATTGAGAGATATTAATAAGCCGATTGGAATAAGTGATTATTTATTAACAAAAGCAATTCCCGAAGAGATGAAAACAAAATTACCAACTGTTGAACAACTTGAAAATGAATTAAGTGAAATGGAAGATAAAATTATAAAAACATAGCGGAAGCTTATGCGGATAGTTTTTTGTAATCGCTTAATAATAAATCTATTTATGGATGAGAAAATAATCTGATAGACAAATTGAGGAAATGATAGGAGTTGTAAAAAATGTAGCTGAACTCAAAGTCAAACTAACGGAAATAGATAATGAATTTATATTAATTGTATAACATATTAACATCGCATAAGCCAAGATATAGTAAAATTTGAAAAATCACCACACTTTTCAACAAACACTTCAAATAAGCACTTAATTTAATCATTCTTAGATAGTTATAACGATGCGAAATTTTATTTTTATTTCGATTTTGATTTCATTACTGATTTCAACATCAAGGATATCGGCAACAAATACGCCCGGAACGGTAACCTTTAAAGTAACAACCGTAACCGCAAACGGCGAACACAAACCCAAACATGTGTTGGCGATTTGGATAAAAAACTCGTCCGGAACATTTATTCGGATCATGAAAGTACGTGCTATTCAACGTATTCAGTATCTTATCAAATGGAAACAATCCTCGGCATTGAACACAACAAACGCTCAAACCGGTGCAACTC
>DYOJ01000551.1 GCA_020720705.1 Acetofilamentum sp. | reverse complement strand
AAGTAGTCATTCGTAGTTTTTTATTTAGTTTCAATCGAATTTCTACAGAATTTCTTAAAACATTCAAGTCGAAATATCTCTATAACATAAATAATTTCAATGTGTTATGAGTTTTCTTACAAGAACTAATTAGTAATTTTTTTAGCAATATATCTCCATTTATACCTCCTGTTTATCAAGCATATTCAATACTAAAGTGCTAAAAACCGGCGTAGAGTTTGTGAATTATACACGGTTTTCAGAAACAGGTTGGGAGAGTTTTTACTTTGGCTATTGTTAGTTTTGTTTGATAATTTTATAGTTTGCAATTACAATATTTCCTGATAAAAGTGTCAGAAAATATAATCCGGAAGGCTGTGCCGTAAAATCAATTTGTTCGGAATTGCTTGACAGATTGTCTTGAAACACTGTTCGTCCGTTTACATCTTTTATGATAAATGAAAGCACACAACTTGCATCACTATGAATTGTAACAAAATCTGCTGTCGGATTCGGGAATACGCACAAAACATATTCCGATGCGGGTTCTGTAATCGAAGATATCGTTATGTTTCCTTGCAATAACCCCTGCGTGAGAATAATCTCTGCCTGAGAATACGTTTCACTTAGCGGTTCTCCTATTGCCCATTCAAGGTGAAAGTTGTCTCCGACTTCGGATGCCCCTGCGGAACCTATCAGGAACTGTTCGGGTTCGTTTTCTTTTGGTTGCAAATTTTGAGTTTCAGTAGTTTGCGAACATAAGTATGCTCCGGAGAAAAGAAACAGTACCGTGAGTACTGCAAACGATTTGAATATCTGTTTCATTTTTTATAAAGGGATTGATAAAATTTTCCGAAAGTTATGCAATTCGATTATGTGTATTCTTCTTTTTTTGATAGAATGAATGAAAACATAAATAAGTGTTAATTTTATATTGATATTCTAATTTCATAGATATTATTTAAAACCAAAAAGTTGCACGAAATCAGAGACTTCGGCAACTTTTTTGACGTAAAATTGTGTGGATTATTTTTTCGGGAATAGTTTACCAATCAAATCTACAACTCGAGCGGAGTAACCCCATTCGTTGTCGTACCACGAAATAATTTTAACCATATTGTCAATAACCATTGTGCTTTGTGCATCAAAAATTGATGAGTGTGGGTTGTGAATAACATCAACGGAAACAATCGGGTCTTCGCAATATTCTAAAATGCCTTTCATCGGACCTTCGGCAGCTACTTTAATTGCAGCATTGATTTCTTCTGCGGTTGCCGGGCGTTTAAGTGTTGCGACCAAATCCACCATTGAGCCTGTAGGCGTAGGCACGCGAGTTGCCATGCCGTTGAGCTTTCCTTTAAGCGAAGGTATAACTTTACCTACTGCTTTTGCGGCGCCCGTTGTGGTGGGTATCATTGAAAGCGCTGCTGAGCGAGCACGGCGTAAATCTTTGTGCGGGGCGTCCAAAATTACTTGGTCGTTGGTGTATGAGTGAATCGTGTTCATTAAGCCTCTTTCGATTCCGAATGCTTCTTCCAATACTTTTGCAACGGGTGCTAAGCAATTGGTTGTGCATGAGGCGTTTGATACGCATGTGTCCGAGTCTCGTAAGTCGGCATCGTTTACACCGAGAACAATCATATTATCAATTTCGTCCTTTGCGGGTACTGTCAATATCACTTTTTTTGCACCGGCTTTCAGGTGGTCGCCGTAGCCGCCTTTTTCGCTTGTACGTTTTACAAAAACACCCGTAGATTCAATGACGACATCGGGTATTTCGCCCCAAGGTATGTTTGCGGGGTTGCGCTCAGCGGTTGCTTTTATCGCTTTTCCGTTGATAATGAGCGCATCGTCTGTAAAAGCTACGGTGCCGTCAAATTTTCCTTGAGTCGAGTCGTATTTCAATAAATGTGCGAGAACATCGTTGCTCGTCAAATCGTTGATACCGACAACTTCATAATCTGTGTTTGCGAGAATAATTTTGAATACGTTTCGTCCGATGCGACCGAAACCGTTAATTCCTACTTTAATTTTTGCCATTTTATGCTTAATTTAGAATTAATAAAATCAATAATAATTTCGGTAACAAAAGTAAGACTTTTTTTTGATACTAAAGAAGTCTTGATTAAAAATTACAATAATTCCGCACAAAAAATAGTTTTCAGAGAACAATACTTCGTTAGATTTTAGAATTTAGATGTTAGACATTAGATTCAAATCACTTAATTTCAATCAGTTACAATCATACTCTAATTTGAGAAATTTTCTTTTATAATTTGCAATAAATCAATATCTTACAAAAAATATTAACGGA
>DYOJ01000036.1 GCA_020720705.1 Acetofilamentum sp. | reverse complement strand
TGTTAATTGCTTTTTCTTGAAATGAATATACCAAACCCCTAATTTCTAATACATAGTGTCTGCAAGAAAACGTATAAATGTTTGAATTTATGTCAATTATACTCTTTTTTCCAATCGAAAGTATTGTCAAATAGTAGTCAAAAATAGTCATTAAGTAGTCATTCTTAGTTTTTTATTTAGTTTCAATCGAATTTCTACCGAATTTCTACAGAATTTCATAAAACATTCAAGTCGAAATATTCCTTAAACATAAATAATTTCAATGTGTTATGAGTTTTCTTACAAGAACTACATAAGATGATTAGCCTTCTTTTTATATTTTATATTCTGATTCAGTCTTTACTATTTGTTGTAATTTCTTTGTGAATTTTTCTTATCGTCATACAAAATTTATATCTTTCGACAAATTTTCCGCTATGTTAAACATCGCTCTTTTCGGACCTCCGGGCGCGGGTAAAGGTACTCAATCTCAATTTTTAATTGACGAGTATAAGTTGATTTATATCTCTACCGGTGATTTGTTGCGCAAGGAAATCAAAGCCGGCAGCAAATTGGGGGCGGAAGCTAAATCTATCATCGAACAAGGAGGATTGGTATCGGATGAAATTATTGTCCAGATTATTGAAAAAACCATTACTGACCACCCCGATGCGAACGGTTTTTTATTTGACGGTTTTCCGAGAACATATATCCAATCCTACATTCTCGAAGGCTTGATGATTCAACTTCACACAAAATTAAATTGCCTGATAAGTATAGAAGTGCCTGAAGAAAAATCAGTACGCCGGCTATTGGAACGCGGACAAAGTTCCGGACGTTCGGACGATAATGATACTGTTATTCGAAATCGCTTGCGTGAGTATCGGGAAAAAACCTTACCCGTTCTCAATTTTTTCAAAGAGCGAGGCAGTTACGTTCCGCTTGACGGCACAAAATCTATTCCGGAAGTTCACAATTGTATCGCCCAAATTGTTGAAAATGAATTAAGTAAAAATCTTCTTAATATTGTAATGTTTGGGTATCCCGGCTCGGGGCGCGGTTCGCAGGGGCTTGCGGTTGCGAAGCATTTTGGTTTGGAATTTGTTGCAACCGGTAAAATGTTGGACGAAGAAGTCCGTAAAGGGACTGAAATCGGTAAACGTATCGAACAAATATACAACAGCGGCGGTCTTGTGCCTGATGAAATTGTTGTGCCGCTTATCGAAGCGAAAATTGTGAATTCAAAAGGTGTCAAAGGCTTTATTTTCAAAGGGTTTCCGCGAACGCTTGTACAATCGTATATCTTGGACGGGATTCTGAAAAAGCATCACTTTTCTATCTCTAAAATTATTGATATCGAAGTAGATACACTCGAAATAATACGCCGTCTCGATAAACGCAGCAAAACGGATAAAGGCATGCCTTATGACAGCAGTACTGAAAAAATAGTTAAACGCCTCGAAGAGCATCGCAAGAAAACAATTCCGGTTATTGAGAAATATAAGAAGGGGCATCAGGTTACGGTAATTGACGGAGAGGCTGATTTCGATACGGTTTTTGAACGCATTAAAAATGCAATTGTTACCGGTGTAAAAAATTTAAGATAAGGTTTTTAACGCATCTGCGATTTCGGAAACCGTTGCATATCGTTTTGATTGTGCTTCACGAAAAAATTGAGTAAGTACCTCTCGACTATAACGGTTGGGCGGAAGTTTGAAATCATGCTTTGACGTAGATTTTTTCAAAATTTCAAAAAAAGTTAAATCTATACGTTTGTGTGGTTTTAAACACTGTGTCAATTGAATCGTCAGCAGAAACTCCGGATGCGTGTGGTAGAACGGAATTGTGCGAGACATAATTTCGTAAAAACTTACGGCAAGAGCATAAATGTCGCAGGTCGGATTCAACAAATCAAACATTCCGAAAACTTGTTCGGGCGGCGAGTAAGTGAACGCATAAGGTCGCGGTTCTGCATTATCGTCCGGAAATTTTGCCGAACCGAAATCTATCAAAGAAATTTTAGGGTTGGTATAATCAATTTTTCCGTTTTGGGTATGCAACAGCATATTTTGAGGTCGAATATCTAAATGGACAATCTCGCGTTTATGCAAGGCATCTAACCCGGCAATTGCTTGTTTCATAAGACTGCTGTAAAATTGTCCTGCTGCATGTTTGTAATAGGTTTGTTTAGTGTAAAACTCTTTCAATGAGATACTTTCGACATAAGGACTGACAATATATACAGCATCTCCAAATTTGAAATAATCTGTAATCGGAACAATGTTCGGATGTTCAAAATTTACTTTAGTTTGATTGATAAAACGTTTAAGACTTGCATCGGTACTGTTCGATAAACTTTTTTTTATGACTACGGATTCATGCGTGGTCGAATGTTCGCCTAAATATACAAGCGGTTCATTTTTAATTTGTTTAAGAACAGATGTTATACTGTAATCTCCTATTTGTGCTATTTTATTTGACCGTTTGCCAAACATATATTTCAATCCTATTTGTTTTCCGATAAAATATTTTTCAAAACGAGGTAAATTTATAAGTTTTTTTGATAATATTGTTTTTGATATTGAGATTTGTAAATTAAAGTTTACAATATTAGTTTTTTCTCCGAAGAACAATTTTCATTACAAATGTAAATTATAGCAGACAATTTATGATAAACAAACAAATCATTCTAATAATTTTTGTCGTATTTATTACCGATATTTATGCCCAAAATTTTGACAGAAACCGGATTGATGTTTTGTCTTATGACATCAATTTGGACATCAGGGACTTTAAAACAGAGCGAATTTCAGGGTTTACAACTGTAAAGTTTGTTTTACAATACGAACATTCCGACACACTTTCATTAGATTTTGCCGGATTGACAGCCGATTCCGTAAAACGTTCGCAACATGATATGGTGTCGTTCAAACAACAAGGCGAGCAATTGTTGGTTTTTTCTGATTTTAAGAAAACGGATTCAATCACAGTTTATTATCACGGAAAACCGATGCAAGACAAGGCTTGGGGCGGATTCTTTTTCAGCGATAGTGTTGCGTTTAACATGGGGGTCGGTATGGCTTCCTATCCACATTCTTACGGTAGAGTTTGGTTTCCGTGCAACGACAGCTTTACCGACAAAGCTACCTATTATTTCGATATCACCGTGCCCCCGAACATGATAGCCGTTTGCTCCGGAGTGTTGGATAGAGTGTATTTGCCTAACGATAAAACGTATCACCGTTTTATTTGGTACATGGACAGACAAATTCCCACGTATATTGCAAATGTTGCTGTCGGGAAATACGACCGTCTGGAACAAACTTATCAAGGTCTCAAAAGAAAAATTCCGATAGAGTTATATTTTAGAACTCCCTACGCCAAAAATATCGAACAATCCTTTCGAAATTTAAAAACTTGCTTAGGCGGATTTGAAAAACACTACGGCGAATATGTCTGGCAAAGAGTGGGTTACGTTGGTGTACCGTTTGAAAGCGGAGCTATGGAGCATTGCTGCAATATCTCGTATCCCGAATACGCTGCCGACGGCGAAAAAACACACGAAACACTTATGGCTCACGAACTTTCACATCACTGGTTCGGAAATTTGGTTACCTGCAAAACGTCTCAGGATATGTGGCTCAACGAAGGCTGGGCAAGTTTTTCCGAAGCCTTGTTTACAGAAGATGCCTATGGCGTTGAGGCTTATAAAAAATATGTGAGAGATAATCATTTAAAAGTCTTAACCATGACTCACAAGCAGGATGGAGGATATTATGCCGTGTACGGCGTATCGCCCGACTTAACTTACGGAAGCACGGTGTATGACAAGGGGGCAGATGTTGCTCACACTTTGCGCGGATACATGGGAGACAGTTTGTTTTTTACTTCGTTAACTTCGTATTTTCGAGATTTTGCATACAAGTCGGCTGATACTTATGAGTTTCGCGATTATTTGAGTAAAGTGTCCGGTTTGGATTTAACCGATTTTTTTGATACATGGGTTTTTACACCCGGATTTCCTCATTTTTCCGCAAAAATAGTATCAGTTACAAAAAACTCAAATGGTTACAAGGTTGAAACTGAAATATTGCAAAGCCTCAAAGCTCGAACTCTGTACGGAAAAAAAATCAAAGCTGATGTTATGTTTGTAAACAATTCTTTACAAACCCACATCGCCGAAATAACCTTCGGAGGTGAGCGTACACTTGTAACCTCTGAACTCCCATTTATGCCGACAGCCGTTTTTTTCGACCCCGATGAGAAAATTTCAGATGCTAAAGTTGATTGTCTAAAACGGATTAATAAAACAGGAACTCACAATTTTGAATATGTTGGTTTTAAGTTAAGTTTACAAAAGTATAAGCAAGATTTACTTTGTCAGGCTTCCCAAAATTTTATACCGCCGCGTAACAATGATTCTGAAATCTACACATTGTCTGCTGAAAAGTATTGGACGATACAAAGCAACAGTAAATCCTACAAAGCACAAGGCATATTTTATGTATCCGCACCGGAACACGGATTTATGAAAACCGTTGATGAATTAGTTTTGTTTTACCGTCCGGATGAAGATTCAGCTTGGCAACCTTGTGATTTTACACGAGATAAAAAACATAATTACGAAGCGTATTTTATTGTTGAAAAATTAAAATGCGGCGATTATGCCATCGGGTTTATCAACGTTAAAGACGAATAAATACCTATAAAAAAACATTAATAGTTTGGTGGAATTTTGTATTTTGTTGATTTACAGGGTGTTGATGTGAGAAATGTGTAATTCGTGTTACTATATTGTAACATATTGAAGTCTAATAATTTGAATCTGTTGCCTAAGTAAAAATCTCTCAAATATATTCTATTATCGTGGATATGTTGAAATTTCGATTTACAGTAGTTAAGTGAAAATCTATTACCTGAATCATTTTCAACGGAAAATGCTATGAGTAGTTGTCTGATTTACATTACTTTCGTCTTATTTTTGCACTTCGGTTCGTTAAAGCCCGAATTTACGATTTTTGCTCGAACGCAGGCAGATATCTGCTAACACAAGTTACACGAATTATTTGTTTTCAATATATTTATGAGTTCAGTATAAAAAGTCATAAAGCTGAAAGATTGTAAAGTTAAATTACTGATAATAAGTAATTTACGTAAATTATAAAATATTTTCAAAAACACTGATAATCAAGCATATAGCTTATTTAGCTAAAATATAATAGGCTTTTTAGACCGGACTCAAAGAAAAAAAAAGACTGTTGCAAAGCAACAGTCTTTGTGGGCGGTGAGGGATTCGAACCCCCGACCCTTTGGGTGTAAACCAAATGCTCTGAACCAGCTGAGCTAACCGCCCGAATGTTATTGAACGTTCTGCTTTACTAAAGCGGATACAAAAGTAAAACTCTTTTTTTTATTCACAAATTTTTTCGCGTTTTTTTTGAAAATATTTTCTGCGAAAAAACTTGCATTGCTAACCCGATTTAAGAAAATCAAGATTACGGCGAAGTCCTGAATATTTTGTCCGATTAACTGCTGATTTAAAAAATATCTGTTTGAATAGTGTTTCATCAATTGCATGCCATTGTTTTTCTGTAAGTGTCAGTAATCTGTCGCGCGGATAAAATCTTGATTCTGAGGTGGCTATGGCGTGTTTGTTATACGGACAAACATCTTGGCAAATATCGCAACCAAAAACTCTGTTTTCAAATTTCCCTGATAATTCACTTGGTATAATTCCTTTATTTTCAATTGTTTGATACGATATACAGCGGCGTGCATCTACTGTTTTGTTTGCTGTGATAGCTTGAGTAGGGCAGGCTTCGATACAACGTGTGCATGTTCCGCAATAATTTTTTGAAAAAGGTGTATCATAGTTTAGTTCTAAATCCAAAATTAATTCTCCGATAAAGAAAAACGAACCTTTTGTGGTCAGTAAGTTTGAGTTTTTGCCCTGCCAACCGAGACCTGCAAGTTGTGCCCATTTTTTTTCGAGAATCGGTGCACTGTCCGTAAAAGCTCTGCCGTTTGATGGTGCAATATCATTGTTGATGAATTGATGTAAATCATTCAGTTTGTCTTTTAATACAAAGTGGTAGTCTTCGCCGTAGGCATATTTAGCAAGTACAGGGCTTTTACTGTCAGTTTGCTGTTTGTCAGGGAAATAATTTTGAAGTACAACGATAACTGATTTTGCCCCGGGAACGAGCAATCGAGGGTCTAATCGCATTTCAATGTTACGCGTCATGTATTGCATGTCGGCATGGAAATTATCGGCAAGCCATTCATTGAGCTTGTGCGCTTCTTCGGACAGATAGCGGGCTTGGGCTATTCCGCAGGCTGAAAACCCCAAACGTAATGCTTCTGCTTTAATGGCATTAGTGCGTTTTTTACGGGTTTCAATTTCTGAATCTGTATTCATTTTCTTCGAAAAATACTACCGGACTATATTTTTATCGGATTTTGTAGTTATATTTTTTTTAAACGAATGGTATGTGATTCACTTACAATACTTTCATTTCCGGCTTTGTCGGTTGCGGTTATCACAAAAGTATAATGCTTTTTGAATAGTGTAAATCTGTTCCTGTTGATAAAAAAGTGTGTGTCAGTTGTTTTTTTAATTAGACTTTTTTTCGTCAATTTTCCGACATATAAACCTTCGAATCGATAAATATTGTATGAAACTGCCGGGTCGTCGAAGTCTTTGCCGGAAACACGAGGAGCTTTCCATGTGAGCATATAAAATTTCCCGACTTTTACCGATGTGATGCTGCTTGGTGCGGGCGGAGCTTGCAAGTCGGCAACGATAACTGTTGTAACTTCGTCAATATTAGCTATATCAATAGCTACAAGTTCGGGTAACCATTCCATTTTTGGAGTTATGGCAGCCTCTGCAAAAAGTTCGGTGCGTAAACTGTCATTGTATCCGAGCGGATTTTGTTTCAAAGCACTTGCTTTATAGAAAATTACGCCATCCACATTTTTGAATTTTCTCAGGTAACGCAACTGATTTGGTAATTCTTTGGTACTTTTCCAACTTGAAAATGCGGCATCAGGCGCAGCCATGTAAATTCCTTGACCGATATAGAGATGTTTGCCGTAGGTGTGGTTGTCCCACCACTGAACCAGCGTCGCAAAATCGGCACTCGGATGTCCGATATGCCAATAAATTTGTGGTGCGACATAGTCTATCCAATCATTTTTCAACCATTTTACTACATCTGCATATAGCCAGTCGTAATGTGCCAAGCCCCGCGTGTCGGAGCCATCGGGGTCATTGCCTTTATTGCGCCAAACTCCCGAAGGTCCTATTCCGAATTTTATGGTTGGATTGATATTTTTCATCCTCTTGTTTGCGTCAGCAATGAATCGGTTTAAGTTGTCGCGTCTCCAATCTCGAACATCGGAAAAACTTTTTCCGTATTTTTTAAAAGTAGTTTCATCAGGAACCGGAATGATGTTGTTTGCGGCATCTCGAACAGGATAAGGGTAAAAATAGTCGTCAAAGTGAACGCCGTCCACATCGTAGCGAGCAACAATATCTTCCAAAATTTTTAACAAATATTCTCTCACTTCAGGTATTCCGGGGTCGAAGTAGGTGTTGATATCATAGGTAAAAAACCATTCAGGTTTACGTTTTGTGATGTGATTATCCGCAATATCAGCCGTGTTTATGTTCGCTACTGCTCTAAACGGATTTACCCATGCATGAAATTCTATATCTCTTTTTTTACATTCTTCAATCATAAATTTCATCGGGTCCCAATAAGGTTCGGGTGTTTTGCCTTGCTTGCCGGTGAGCCATTCGCTCCATGGCTCGTAAGGTGAGTCATAAAACGCATCGGCGGCAGGTCTTACTTGAACGAATACTGCATTGATTCCCACATTCTTACACAGTTCAAGCAATTCAATAAATTCTTTTTGCTGAGCTTCCGGTTTTGAATATTTACTGACAGGATAGTCAATGTTTTTTGCCGTTGCGACCCACAATCCGCGCATCTCTTCTTTTTGTGCAAAAGAAATCAAGACAAAAAAATTTAAAAAAAATAATACTGTAACACTGCGAATGTTCATATTTGGGCGATAAAATAGAAATTAAAAAATTGTCCTGATACTTATTTTTGGGGACGTGGTTTATCTCAATGTTGAGACCACTCCGATAAGCCGCTTAGCGGTTATTAATAGAAAAATCTGATATTGATATTCAGACACTTATAAAACCGCTTAGCGGCTAAAAACACTTTTCGGAGTAGACTCAATGTTTGGTTTTTGAACAAAAAATTAGAGGTTTCTATATTTTTTCTCCCAATTCCAAGCTGAAAGTAAAGCGTCTCCGAGCGACTTTTTGGCTTTCCAACCGAGTTCGGTATTTGCAAGTGTTGCATCTGCCCAAATTTTTTCAATATCCCCCGAACGCCTCTCTGTTATAGCATAATTTACCGAACGATTCGTAACAGCTTCAAAGGTGTTTATGACTTCTAAAACCGAGCTGCCGTTTCCTGTGCCGAGGTTAAAAATCTCGTAGTTCGATTTATAATCCGAATCTAATAAGCGTTTTATTGCAGTAACATGCGCTTTTGCCAAATCAACAACATGAATATAATCACGAATAGGGGTGCCGTCGGGCGTATTGTAATCGTTACCGAATACTTTGAGTTGGGGTCTTACGCCTGCAACTGTTTGGGTAATGTAAGGGATTAAGTTATCCGGTTCACCGTTCGGAAGTTCGCCAATTTCTGCACTTTCATGTGCACCGATAGGGTTGAAATATCGTAAAGCAATTGCCTTAATATCAATACCTGACCTTATTGCATCTTGTATGATTTGTTCTGAAATCTGTTTCGTACTTCCATAAGGAGAATCCGCAGGTTTAATCGGACTGTTCTCCGTAACCGGCAAAGTATCCGGCTGTCCGTAAACTGTGCACGAAGACGAAAATACTAAATATTTAACTTTATTTCGTATCATGCCGTCTATGATGTTCATTAGCGATTGCAAATTATTGCGGTAGTATTTAAACGGATTATTTACCGATTCGTTTACGGATTTATACGCCGCAAAATGAATAACAGCATCTATGCCGTCTAATTCATGAAGCACTGCGCGGGTGTCATGTCGTTCCTTTAAATCGAATTGATAAAACTCCGGACGTTTTCCGGTAATTCGTTCTATTCTGTCTAAAACATCAATTTGGGAATTTGCCAAACTATCAATAATAGCAACCTCAAAGCCGGCAGATAATAGTTCAACAACCGTATGTGAACCAATATAACCTGTGCCCCCTGAAACCAAAATTTTGCTCATAATTGTACTGTTTTCTGAAAATTTTTGTCAATATTATGAAAATCAAAAAAAAAGTGTAAAAAATTATTAACATTTTTTTTGCAAAGATAATAACAATTTTTAAATACAAAAATGCGATTAATATTGTTACAACTATCTGTATAAGAGTATTTTAGTAATCATAAAATTTACAAAAATTTAATTATGAAATTTTAAAAAGACTTGCATCTTATATAAAAAATAAATTATTCATTGTCAGGTATTTTGAGCATTAATTTTTTTTTATTTATCTTTGCTTAACAAAAAATCTATTAAAAGTGGAAATTAGTCAACATATAAAGGATTTGCTTTTTGTTCACGACCGAGTGATTCTTAACGGTTTCGGAGCATTTGTTGCCAAGTATTCGCCTGCATCGGTGGATAAATCAACCAACACAATTTCGCCTCCAAGTAAAGAAATCATTTTCGACAACGAAAGTAAAAACAGCGGCGGTTTGCTGGAAAAACACATGGCTGAGCGTGAAAATATTGCTCAGGACGATGCCTCTAAACAAATTGAAGAGTTTGTTAAAACAGTCATTTCAAAATTGAAAGCCGGCAAGAAGGTAAAATTTCCCGAACTCGGAACTTTTGCACTTGATAAGGACGGTAAAACAGTCTTTTTGTACGAACCCACAGGAAATCTGTTGCTTGACTCTTATGGGTTGTCGAAAATCTCTTTGCCGGAAAGTGTTGCTCCGGCTGAAATAGATAAGGCTGAAAGCGGCGAAAAAAAATCAAAACGGCGTTGGATGATTCCTGTTGCGATAATTTTGTTACTCGCTTTATTTCTCGGCGGAGTCTATTTCTTGAAACGAGATTGGTGGGACAACGGCAAACTATATGTTACACAGATATTTATAAAAAATTCTGATAAGCCGGCAGACAAAGATAATTCGTTGATACCAGATGAGACAGATACAACAGACAACGGTGTTGCTGATACAGAATTAACTTCTGACGATACCGCTAAAAGAGATAAAACAGACAAGTCTGATAAGACAGATAAAAACAATAAGTCAGATAAAAACGATAAATCTGATAAAACTGACAAGAATAATGTGCCTGTGAGCAATGATACAGTTAAGCCGGATGATAAAGCGCCTTTAACTAATGATGATTCATCATCGGACGGAACATACAAACTGCCCGAAAAAGGAAAATCCTATGTAATTGTCGGTAGTGTGGCTTCTTCAAAAGCAGCCGAAGCCGAAAAGGGACGATTTGCAAAACGCGGAATCACTGTTGATATTATACCGTCCGGAGCGGGAAGATACAGATTAAGTGCAGGAACTTTTAATTCGCCGAGTGATGCTGTTGTTTTTTATAACAATTTCAATGCTGAGCACAAAGGGATAAATGTTTGGCTCTGGGAGAATAAATAATTTAAGGATTTAACATCTAATCATAGGTTTTATGCCAAAGTGCGTAAAACCTATTTTTTTGAATATGAGACTGATAGATATTCATACGCATAAAAACATCAAAACTAATAAGGATATCGTCTGTGTTCGGAATTTGTTTTCTTCGGAATTGAACACTTACAATCCGGATTCTTTTTTTTCCGCAGGAATTCATCCTTGGCATGTCAAAGATATGGATGAACTACATCAAGTTGAGGCTGTTATATCGAATAAAAACGTTGTTGCGGTTGGAGAAACCGGTCTGGATAAGCTTAAACCGGAGTGGGATAAGCAGACAGAATTGTTTCATTCACACATCGAACTTGCCAAAAAATACAACAAACCTTTGATAATACATTGTGTACGAGCATATTCAGAAATTCAGGCAATAATCGAATCAAAAAAGTTTAACCTTCCGGTAGTTTTTCATTGGTTTAGCGGAAGTCCGGAACTTGCCCGGCAACTTACTGCAAAAGGTTATTTCCTCTCGTTCGGACAAAGTTTATTTGATGAAAATTCTAAAACAATTCGTGCATTTGCTGCAACAGACTTGAAATTTATTTTTTTAGAAACAGATGCTTCCGATTTTTCTATTTCTGAGATTTACCAACGAGCCGCAAATCTAAGAAACATTGATATTGAGCAAATTGCAACAAGTGTTCAACAAAATTTCCACACAATTTCAGGGCTTTGGCTATAATTTCGTAACTATCTTATTTGGTAGTGTCTTAAATCCGTTGATTAAAGTTTAGCGTGGACGCTAAACGCATATTATTTTGTAAGTTGCAAGCGTCCACGCTTGCACTTCAACGCATTTAGCCCACGACCTCCTATTGTTATATCGTTAAATGCCGTATATTAAACTTACAAGAAGAATATGTGGTTAACTAAATGTTTTATATTCAGACACTTGACAAAAAATATACACACAACAATAAACCTTAAACACAATGAAACCTATTCTGACATGAAATTTATTGACAGATTGATGTTTTTTTGTAATTCCAAAATATCATCATTTATTTGTAAATCTGTTTTAGCTAAAAATTCAGCAAAATATTTTGAAGTTTCCGGAATTAAAGGTTCAATGGCATCAATGTTAAAAAATATCATCCCCGTCCTTCGAATAAAAAAATCAGATAATTTAACGACCGATTCATAGTTTACCGAGTACCAAACTTCGGCTTTTAACCATGCACTTTCCGAACTTTTCAACTCATTATAAAATTCATAAGCCTTTTCGGTAATCAATTCAAGATTCATTCCGTACCGATAGAATAATTGTTTAAATTTCTCCGTTGTAATTCCTGTTTGTTTTGCTTCATCATATTTAGAATCAGCATATTCAATCAACAGTGTCATATCAGGGTAAAACGAAAATTCACCACCGGATAAGCGCATATTCTTTGTTTTACATTTAATTTCAACTCGATTTTCAGATTTAACTAAGGATTTCATAACCATATTCGCAATCTTTTTAGCCATGATTCGATATCCGGTTAGTTTTCCTCCGGCAATAGAAATTAACCCTGTATCCGATATGAAAATTTCGTCTTTTCGGGAAAGTTCAGACGGGGCTTTTCCGTCTTCGTGAATAAGGGGGCGTAAGCCTGCCCACGTTGATTTAACATCCGCGATAGTCAGATTTACTGTCGGCGCGATTCGATTTACAGCTTTTAGCAAATACTCAACATCTGATTTTTCAACCGAAGGATTTTCGAGATTTCCTTGGTAGTTTGTGTCTGTTGTTCCGATATAAACAATATTTTGACGCGGGATTGCGAACACCATACGCTTGTCGCCGGCATCAAAATACATGGCATGGTTTAGCGGGAAACGTTGTTTGTCAATCACAATATGGATGCCTTTTGTAAGATGTATCCGCTTGTCTTTTAGCGAGTTGTCTATTGAACGCAGACTATCTGCCCATGGCCCGGTTGCGTTTACAACATGTTTTGCAAATAGTTTATAATGCTTTCCTGTAAGTTTATCGGTGGCTAAAACTCCGATGACTTTATTGTTTTCGTATATGAATTCGTCTGCTTTGAAATAATTTAATGCTGACGCACCATATTCACGTGCTTTTTTTAACACTTCGATAGTCAGTCTGGAATCGTCTGTTTTATATTCGTAATATAAGGCTCCGGATTTTAGCAACGGACTGTCAATCAACGGAATTTTACTAACGGTTTCTTCTCTCGACAACATTCGTCTGTGCTCGTCTTTTTTGACATCAGCCAAAAAATCATAGACAAATAATGCAATTGAAGTTGTAAATTCGCCGAGATTTCCTTCCTCAATAATCGGTAAAATCATTTTTTCGGGAATAACAATATGAGCAGCGTTCGTGTGCACGATTTCTCGTTCCAAGCCGACTTCTCTTACGAGTCCGAGTTCTAATTGTTCGAGGTATCTAAGTCCGCCGTGCACGAGTTTTGTGGACCTGCTGCTTGTTCCTTGCGCAAAATCTTGCATTTCAATTACTGCAGTCGAAATCCCGCGTGAAGCAGTATCCAGAGCAATACCGGCACCTGTTATTCCGCCTCCTATGATGAGTAAATCAAGTTTTGTTGTTGTTATTTTTTTTATGGTTTCAGTTCTGTTTAAAGCTGAAAACTTGATATTTGTGTTTTGCATTTTTATATACTAAAATTGAGAATAATTAGAGATTTAGAACTTTTGTAAGTATTTTATTACGTGAGTTCGAAATAAGATAAACGGTAATTATTTGGCAAAGAGAATATTACAAATTTTCAAACTGTTGGTTATTCGGTGATTTGTTTAATTGTTTAAAAAAA
>DYOJ01000550.1 GCA_020720705.1 Acetofilamentum sp. | reverse complement strand
CCGTTAGGCGTTTGCCTTGCAAAATTAGGGGTTAAGTAAATTAAGCCAGTGTTGTAAATCTGACTCGTTGATATTTTGTGAATTTGCAACAAGTAATTCAAAATCCTTGACTTGAAATAAAGGCAGGGATTTTGCTTTTGTAGTCATTCCTTTGCCGTTGTTCACATAATCCCCCATTGGCGATGAACCATGAGTAAATCGGCTCAAGATTGTACTAATTGCCTCTCGACTATTATCAATACCAATCCATTTGCGATTAAGTTCAGTCGCGCTTTGTAAAGTAGTTCCCGAACCTGCAAAACAATCCAAAACTAAATCACCAGCATTGGATGACGCATTGATAATTCGCTTAAGTAAATTTGGATTCTTTTCAGTTGGGTATCCAGTAATTTCTATATTTTGGTTATGAGCGTCACGAAAATCAAGCCAAATATCTTGTGCAGGAATTCCATTGCTCTCATCAAGGTAAACTTTTCTTCTTGGGTTGCCCGTTGGCGACCAGTATATTTCGCCTCTTGCATCCATTTCATCTAAAGTTTTTGGCGTATATTGCCAGTGCTTACCATTTGGCGGCATCATTCCACGCCAAGCCTTGCCTGTTTCCCCATTTCTTTCACCTGGAGCATGGACAGGGACTTTTTTATATTTACGCCCTGTTTCTTCCTCAACATAGGTATATTCTTTCAGTATTTTTTCTTCCGTCCATGCTTCAACAGCGCGATTCCAAACATACTCTTTTGATTTTGTGTAAAACAATATGTAATCTGAAATATCGCCGTAAGTTTTTCGGGTATAGTTTTTAGGGTTACATTTTTTTCTAGTTATCCAATTTCTAAAATTTCCTTTTCCAAAAACTTCGTCCATCACGACTTTCACATAAAAAGCCATGTTTTCATCCAAGTGAACATAAATAGACCCGTCATCGGCTAGTAATTCACGCAAGAGTATTAAACGTTCACGAATAAACTCAATGTAATGACTACCTTCCAATAAGTCAGTGTAAGCGTCTATTTGAGTACGAGATTGAAAAACACTTTTTGTAGCAAATGGCGGGTCAATATAAATTAATCGCACTTTGCCACGCACGGAATCATCATTTAGCAAATTCGCCAAAACATGAAAATTATCGCCATAATACAGGCGATTATCCGCAGGATTACCTTTCCATAAAGATTGAACAATAGCAGGAGACGCACTTAATATTTCCTGTTTGTTCCTTTTTCCTTCATAGGTCAATGAAACATCTAACGAATTATCATTTGACCCATTTTTAGGGATTGATGATACTCGTCCGTTCCATTTTGTTTTCGACAATCCAGCCGCCATTACTTATTCCTTTTGGTTTGTAACCACTTTAACGATAATCTTTCAGGTATCATGCGTAATGTGAGTACAAGAACTTCGTCACGATAAGAATTTTCCAAAGTAACATAATCACGCCACATTGAGCCAAGCAACAAACCAGGTCCATCGTTTAACAAAACAACTTTTGCGCGTAAATTGCGAGAATGAGAATAACGCAGTATTTCATCAATTGCGGTTTTGTATTGTCCTGTTCTGTCATCTTCTTGCGCCCCGCCTCTATCAGAATCATATCTTGCCAAGCCAATTGCCAAAACCTCATTGGATTTTTTGTCTCTAATGACAAAATCAACAGGGCGAGTCGGGTTAGGATAATCTGAAAAAACTGTTTTCATCAAGACATCTTGTCCAGCACGTTCGGGTCCTTCAATTTTCAATGTTGAAAAGCGAGAACGTACCATTTCAAAAAAGCGTTCAGTTAAATCATAGCCCTTTTTGCCTCGGTCTTTGTATTCCCAAAGAATAGCGCATAAAGCCTCATCAGGCATAGGACGGCTATCAAAAGCGGATTGAACCTCTTGAATAGGGCGAAATTCACGTCCAAATTCGGTAATGATGTAATCTATTTTCGACTTAACCTTCAGCATTTCTACAGGTGTTGACGGACTTACATATTTCCGAAAAACTCGATTAAGTTGCACGCGCATCCACCCATCGGGAGTTTCCCCAATTTGCCGCAGAAGTCTTTCGGATGATTCAGAAGTTTTTAGAAGTTGCCCAAACATCACAAGAACGGGTTTGTATAGTTCACGGGCAGAAGGCAAAATATCTGGATAATATTCGCCAGTTGCAAGGGTAATCCATTTTGCGCCATCGGCTTTGTAGTCAGCGAAAGTTTTCTTCATTATTCATCCTGTAATGCTTTTTTATCAATTTACTGTTTGCATTATAATCTATCCATGTCTGGGTCTTGTTAAAACAAAAAACGCCTAACAAAGCGTGC
>DYOJ01000549.1 GCA_020720705.1 Acetofilamentum sp. | reverse complement strand
AAGTAGTTGTATTTTATCTCTTCGTTTTTGATGGCTTTTTAGACCGGACTCATTATTTAATTATAATTAGTTCTACTTTACGAAGTTATGCCGGCAAAAGAAAAGCGTGGACGCTTATTGCATTTTCTATTTGCGTTTAGCGTCCACGCTAAACTATTCTAAGCACAAACTTTGCCGAAATCTTTAACTTCGTAAAGTAGAATTAGTTACAATAATGAAAATTCGTAATAGTTCGTGAATTAGTGGTTAATTTCGACTTTTCGGAGCGAACTCTTAAATACAAATCCCAAAGGCTTAACATTCTCTTAATCGAAGTCTGTATAATTTACTCTATTTTTGCGCGATTTATGTACAGATTTCGATTATTGACATGAGATTATACACATATCGTCAAAAAACACTTCTGCTTTTTTTAACGTTTACTTCAGTTACGATACTGAGTTTCGTTGTTGCTTATGTTTATATTTCTGCAAAAAACAGAGTGCAATCCGCTCAAAGCCTTGTTGATGGAATCCATGTTTTGATTTTAAATCAAAACAATACTATCAGCGATTTTTTGTTGTATGACCTCTCCGATACTTTGTTTTACCGAAATAAGTATTCTGATAAAACATTAAAAAAAAGAGAGTTATACTTAAATTTCAAAGCAATATCTTATCAATTCAAACAAAACGGTATATTTGAAAACGGACAGTTTGATGCCTATCTGTCAGCTCTGGACAGTATAAATGAACACCAAAACACGATATTCGACAGCATCGTAAGTTTATCGCTCAAACGCGGATTTATTGATTTTGGGATTGAAGGAGAAATGCGAAAGGCAATCCATAAGGCTGAACAAAATACATCTGTAAATCAGGAAGTTTTGCTAACCATTCGCCGACACGAAAAAGATTTCATAATCCGAAAACAGAATATCTATATTCAAAAACTTACCGAATTGGTAACACGATATAAAACCGAAGTTAAAGATTCGGTATTACTCTCACAATTAAATACTTATATCTATCAATTTAAACTCTTAGTTCAAATTGACAAGTCTATTGGACTTAGCAACTCTGATGGGTTACGTGTTAAAATTGCCGAAGATAATCACAACCTTTTGAGATTAACCGATAAGTTAAACAAGGAAATTACTCAATATTTTCGGGCAAAACTTACGATTTATCGTATAGCATACATTACTCTGTCAGTTTTTTTGATATTAGCTGCATTGTATTTAAGCATCATCATGTCTCGGAAATTTTCGATGCGAATTGTGGCATTGAGTAAACATATTGAAACCTACGTTGAAAGTAATTTTACTTCAAAACGAACACTTTTTATCAAAGCCGGTAACGATGAAATAGGCAGTCTTATACGCAATTACGGCATTTTGAAAGATAAGCTGTCCTTGCATTTACGTAACCTTGAATACGAAGTTGCAAAACGCACAAAGACACTTAAAGAACAAAATCAAGATATTTTAGCCGGAATAAATTATGCAAAAAATATACAAGACGCACTTTTGCCGAGTATTCAAAATATCGAACGCCATTTGCCGAATTATTTTGTGTTTTTCAGACCTAAAGCCATTGTGAGCGGCGATTTTTATTGGTATAAATATCTTCCGAAAGGAAAAAAAAGTGTGATTGCCGTTGCCGACTGTACGGGACACGGCGTTCCGGGTGCATTTATGAGCATGCTCGGTATTGCGTTGCTGAACGATGTTGTTCTGCGAAAAAATATTAAAACAACCGGCGAAACCCTCGACGAACTTCGAAAACAAGTTGTCCGAAATTTGTTCAGGAACGATGAATCAAAGCTACTTGCAGACGGTATGGACATTGCTCTGATTGCCATAGACCATGTTGAAAATACGTTGCAATTTTCAGGAGCTAATCGCCCGATGGTTTTAATTCAGAATAATGAATGTCAAATAATTAAGGGAGATAAAATGCCGATAGGTAAATATTTGGGCGGAAAATCGGATTTTCAAACACATTTTTTTAATTTGAAAGAAGGTGATAAAATTTATATGTTTACGGACGGATTTGCAGACCAATTCGGGGGGGCGGATAATAAAAAATTTATGAAAAGCCGTTTGTTTGAGCTGATAAAAAGTATTTCAATGTCTGTTCCGAACAGTCTGACAGAAAATGTTTTGCGCTCGGAATTTGAAACATGGAAAGGCGACAATGAACAGACGGATGATGTATTGGTGTTGGGCTTACAATACTCCGAACGTCTCTCCGAAAAATCGAACTTGTTATACATGCTCAATACTGTATAATGTTTAATCTGCTCCTAAACGTGTTTATTGTTAC
>DYOJ01000548.1 GCA_020720705.1 Acetofilamentum sp. | reverse complement strand
ATTACCAATTACTATAACACAATAACAAATGTTTTTTTCAAAAATTACCGGAGTAGGGCATTTTGTACCTGATAATGTGGTTACTAACCACGATTTAGAAAAAATAATGGACACAACGGATGCTTGGATTCAGGAGCGTACGGGAATTCAGGAACGCAGATTTTACCGACCGCACGAAAAAGGCTCGACTGCAAAAATGGCATATCAAGCCTCGCTAATTGCCATGCAACGTGCCGGAGTAACTGCGGATGATATTGATGCAATCGTTTTTGCTACGCTTAGTTCGGATTATTACTTTCCGGGTAGCGGGGTTTTATTACAGGATATGCTCAACATGGGCACTAAACCCGCAATTGACGTTCGCGCACAATGCTCAGGTTTTATCTATGCACTTTCGATTGCCGACCAATTTATCCGTACAGGAATGTATAAGCGGATTTTAGTTGTTGGTTCCGAAACGCAAAATATCGCGCTCGACCTTACCACGCGCGGGCGTGCCATGGGAGTTTTGTTCGGAGACGGAGGCGGAGCCGCTGTATTGGAACAACATTCGCAAGCGGGTAGGGGGATACTCTCTACACACTTACATTCCGAAGGCAAACATGCGGACATACTTTGTATCCGTGAACCCGGAACAGGAAACGAAACAATTGTGTACGAAGGTATGCACGAACAACATGATAAAATTAATCCCTTCATGGATGGGCAATTTGTGTTTAAAAATGCTGTAAAACGAATGCCGGAAGCAGTCATGGAAGCACTGGCTCATAACAATTTACAGCTTTCGGATTTAGATATGCTTCTGCCACATCAGGCAAATTTGAGAATCTCGCAAATGGTTCAGCGTTTATTGAATTTACCCGATGAAAAGATTTATAACAACATTCAAAAATACGGAAATACAACTGCCGCAACTCTGCCTATTCTTATGAGTGAACTTTGGGAACAAGGCAGAATTAAAGAAGGACAACTTTACGCACTTACCGCATTTGGAAGCGGTTTCACATGGGCATCAGCACTGATACGTTGGTAGAATGTCAATACATTTATCAGTAGATTACACAATAATCTGAAACGGCAAAAACTGTTTTACAAATGTAATGCCGATGAAATTTGTAGGTATTACATTTGTAAATATTCGCCGGAACACATTGATATACAATAATATAATGTCTTTAAATTATAGTTTTCTATTTTTTTTTGAGTTGAAAGTGCTTGTCAATCGGAAGTCTAAGTTTCTAATTTTTCAAGACAGTTCTACCATAAGGCAACACAAATAGGGAAGCAATGAGAATTGTAAAATTTGACAGCATTGACCTATGTCCGCAAACATGGGATTCTTTATGCGAGAGTGTGTATCAAACACGATTATTTTTAAAACATTGCGAGCAAAATAATGCTTGTCGCCAACGCTATTATATTGCAGAAACTAACGGAAAGATAGATGCTTGTGCCGTTGTTTATTCGTTGAAAGTCAATGTATTAACTTTTTCAAAATCTGAATTAAAATTACCGATGACGATTATCGGAATACCGGCATCTGTAGATGCTTCCGGTATTTTCGGGTTGCCGGAACATCAAAATTTACTGTTGGAAAATATTTTGAAAAACGAAAAGGGAATAATTCTGTGTTTAAATCACGAAATCGAATTTTCAAATCGTAAACTTGCTCAAATGAGGACACTCCCGGCTTTGATTTTTAAAGACATGCCCGAGACGTATGTCTCTTATTTAGAAAAACTTAAACACTCTTATCGCAGAAGAATAAAACTTGCACAATCCAAATTTATCAACATTAAACATATTGAAACCGACTGTTCAAGATTCACAAAAGAACATTATGAATTATATCTGAACATCATAAAACGCACCCCGACAAAGCTCGAAGTGCTGAGTCTGAATTTTTTTGTAAACTTGCCAAATACTTTTAAACTCCATTCTTATTACGCTGAAAATGAGTTAGTAACATGGCATATAACATGCAAATACAAGCTGACATACAGTTTCTTGTTTGGTGGTATCAATTACAAACTGCGCGACATTTACGATGCGTATTACAATAATTTGATAGAAATTGTGAAGGAAGCTTTTGATGTCGGTGCTCATGAACTAAATTTCGGACAAACAGCACAAATTTCCAAAATGAGATTGGGAGCACAAATTTTTGAAAAAAAAATGTTTTTATATCATCATAATTTTCTGATAAACAAGTTGATACATTTATCAAAAAAATCATTGACCTATAGCTTTACTTTGCAGGAATCCCACATTTTTAAGTCATAACCTGAGTTCGAAATATGAATATATT
>DYOJ01000547.1 GCA_020720705.1 Acetofilamentum sp. | reverse complement strand
TTCCAATTTCCGACAGCATCTTGTTTAGAATAGTAAAAATACGGATTTTGACGATTGTAGGTATTGTAAACACTTATTGTCCAAGTTCTTATGCCTTTGATTTTTTGTTTGCGGAAGTTCGCGCCCAAATCCAAACGATGGTAAGCGCGCATCCGATAAGCATTGCGGTCGGAGTAAAGGAATGCGGGTTCGTTGAACCACGCTTGGTCGCGCCCCGTCCAATTGCCGAAAAACGATGCGCCTTCGTTCACGGTTTCGTAACGCGCAAGCGCAAGCGTGTAAGGGTAACCTGTGCCGAACACCCACGAGGCGGATAAATCCACTTTTTCGGAAAATTTGTGCATCACAACAAGCGAAATATCGTGCCGGCGGTCGTATTTGAACGGATATGCTTTGCCGTTGTTGATGTTTGCAAATCTGTGGTCTGTTCGGGCATAAGTGTATGAAATCCAGCCGGTTGTTTTGCCCTGTTTTTTTTGCAAAAGAAATTCCGCACCGTAAGACGTGCCCACGCCTCCGGTTTCAATTTTATCTTCCCAATGTTCGGCAATTTTTCGGGCGGGCGTGCCTTCTTTGTAAGCAATCAGGTTTTGCATGGTTTTGTAGTAGGTTTCGGCACTGATTTCAAATTTTCCGTCCCAAAGTGATGTGTAAATTCCGCCGGCAATTTGTCGGCTGTACGAAGGCGGCAGTTTCCGGGTTGCCGGAATCCACAAATCCATCGGCACGGTTGCCATGTTGCTTGTGAGCAGTTGCACGTTCTGTTGCATTTCGGAATAAGATGTTTTTAAAGATATTTTTTCCGAAAGCTTGAAATTCAGAATGATACGCGGTTGAACCGAACTAAACGTCTTGGTTTTCAAAAAATAATGCGAAAGATTTACGCCGATATTTGCATCAAAAAACGATGAAAATTTGAAATTGTTTTCGATAAATGTGCGATGCTCCGGAACTGTAAATGCCTGATAAGCAAACGCTGTGTCCACAATCGTTTCGCCCGATTCTTCTACTTTAAATTGCGTTAAACCGGGTTGAAATTTGTGTAAAATACTTGATGTGCCGAATCGGATTCGATACGCGTCCGACACAATGTATTGAAAATCCGTATTTGCCGATAAATCGTTTATCAAAGTGGTAAAACTGTGAAGTAAATAATCTTTGTCTGCTTTGTTTTTGTATTCGTAATCTGTTGTGTATCTGTATTTTGTGTAAGATATTGTGGTGTTTAGAAAGAATTTGTTTGAAAACGTGTGATTCCACCGAAAGGCACTCAGAAGATTGCCCCATCGAATAATGCTGTGTCCTTCTTCGGATGCGTACATCGAATTGTCTTTCAGCTTGATAACCACATTGTCGTCGCCTTTGTAAAAACTGAAATAGAGGCGATTTTTCGGATTGATTTTGTAGTTAAGTTTGGCATTGGCATCGTAAAAATTGTAGCCCACACTCAGCCCTTCCGTTGCCAAAACCGTGAGCGGACGATACAAAATTTCCCACGGCATACCGCGCAAGGACAAAATAAACGAAGCCGTATCTTTTTTTATCGGACCTTCGATGTGCAATTTCGATGCAATAATGCCCATAGAATACACGCCTTCAAAGGTTTTCATGTTGCCGTCTTTCATGCGCACATCCACCACCGACGACAGTCGTCCGCCGTAACGCGCAGGAAATCCGCCCTTGATAAGTTGCACGCTGCTCAGCGCGTCGCTGTTGAAAACCGACACAAATCCGCCCAAATGATTCACATAATACAAAGGCACATCGTCCAAAAGTATCAAATTTTGGTCGGGCGAGCCGCCGCGTACATACAAACCGCTCGTGCCTTCTGAGCCGCTTTGCACACCCGGCATGAGTTGCAGAGCTTTCATAATGTCGGCTTCGGCACCGATTACAGGCAACATTTTCATTTGCGACATCGGAATTTCGACCGTGCCGGTTTCGGTTCTGTTTTCTATCCGATTTCCGTGTATTTCAACCTCTTCGAGTAAATTGTCCGGCACAAGTGCGATGTTTTTTGTTAAATCACTTTTTGGTTCAATTTCAATTTTTTGAGATTTATATCCGATATACGATACAATTACGGTTTGCGGTTCTTCGGTTTTTAATGTCAAACTGTAAAATCCGTAAGCGTTGCTGTGCGTTCCGGCAGTTGAATTTTCGACATAAACCGTTGCGCCGTATATCGTTTCGCCGGTTTCGGCATCGGTAATAAATCCGCTCACGGTGCGATTTTGCGCCGACAAATTGCCGAAAAAAACTGTTATCAGGCTTATAATAAAAAGTCGTGTTATCATGTATTTTGATTTG
>DYOJ01000546.1 GCA_020720705.1 Acetofilamentum sp. | reverse complement strand
AAGAACCGCAACCTTTGCGTTGCTTGGCGGAGCGTTGCTCGCCGTTACAAGTTGCAGCAAAGAAAGTAACGAAATTTTGACCGAAGAATCCGAAATTCAAGGAGTTACCAACGAGGAGATGATGAACTCTTTACGTGCTAACAAAGAACTTGTTACGGAAATACCCAACTACACAGACACTGTTACAGGACTGACCGGTACTTTGTTTATTCTCGGAAGTACAGAAAAAGGCACAGAACAGGAATCTTGGTTGTTTACAACAAAACCGACTGATTCCGAAATGCAAGATTTGGCAAATGGAGGCAATATTATTCAAACGGGTACTGTAATTTACAGCAACCCTGATGTAAACGGAGATAGACGATGGGTGTGTAAGGGGGCGTATTCTGATTGTATGGTGCTTTGCAACAGGTGGAAATATAAGTGGGACTAACCAAAAGTTTTTAAGCAAACCAATAATTAACAAAAAGGCTTTACAAGAGGCTGTATTTAAGACTATTAAATCTCACGTCATTTTTTGTCCATCAAGATTTATATGTAATATAGTCATATAGTATTTTTTAATTTATTAAATATAGCCTCTTTAAACTTTTTAACCATTCAATCATCTTACAAATGAACAGCAGTTATTACATAAAAAATATTTTTATTATATCAATTATCATCATTGCGACATCAGTATCATGTAAACACACAAAGAAGCAGATTCATTTTACATTTAACAATAATATTGAAAATATACAAATTCCTGAATTTAAGTTAGTTAAAACAGACTCAATTCTTAACGACAAATTATCGTATGTTGATTTTATGGCAACTGATACCGGTTTAATTGTGTTTGGTTCTGATTTTGATTCTTACAAACTCTTTATTTATAATTTAGAGACAGAATTCAGACACGTGATAGAACTTGATTCGACAACAACATTTATACTTGCATTCAAGTATATAAACAATGATTCTATCCTAATACTAAACAATGATTCATATAAATTCGGCTATCATGACAGCACATTTATTTGGACAAATTATGAAGGCGAGGTTTGGAAATATCTCAGCTTGAAAGGATTACCAGTAAAAAGTATAGAAAATCCGGAATACATGAATAATGATGAAGCAGCTTGGTGGGTGCCAAATTTTTATGGTTCAATAGTGTATACAGATGACCGACTTGCCGTTCAATTTAGGCGCAATATTAAATATTTCGGCGATCCGTTTTACGGAAACAATTTGCCTATTCTCGGTCTTATGAACCTGAAAACAGGAGTGAATACACTCACACCTATTCGCTACCCTGATTACATACAAGGTACAACTATTTACGGTAGACAAAACGATATTTTTTTTACATCACCCTCAGAAACAGACGATGCTTTTTTGGTATCATTTAAACATACTCCGAAAATATTGAGATACCACTATAATACAGATGTCATAGATACTTTTAACTGTAAATCAACGATTTATGATACAATTTTTCCATTTGAAAATGAGACAATTATTACAAAGGGTTCCGATATAAATATGCCGTATCCTATATATTTCGGTTTACAATATAATTCATATAGAAAAGAGTATTACAGACTTATCCAGAATCCAAAAGATTACGGATTCGAAGAATATTCAATTCAAATAGCAGATACTAATCTGAATTTGATTGCGGAAGGATTTCTGCCAAAAACAAAATCTGGAAAAGTACAATATGCTGGGGAATATATTATTCATTTTGCAAAAGCAAATGACCCAAATTATCTGAAACTTGAATTTTACAAAATGACCTTCCGTCCCGGCACAAACCAAGAACTCATTGCTCAAATAAAAGCCAAACAAACAAAAGGTAAGCCGCAAGTGCCTCAAACAGCAACAAAATACATCAAAGAAAATGTAAAGCCGAATGCTGAGAATTACACTGTTGTATTCCAAATCACAGGCTTTACCTGCGGCGGAGTCACCGAGTTTCTTCTGGATTTTTTCAGCCAAAGCAATGCAAAATTTAAAGAAAACGAGGTTTTGTTAGTATTAGACACCCAAGACCCGAAAACTATTCGTGAAAGATTGACAGCCAACAACTTACAACCTGAAACAAATCCCAATATAATCATTGACAGCCTCAGTACATACAGCAACACTCTCCCTGCAAATGATGTGCACGAGATGCCTCGTATCGTTGTTGTTCGGAAAAGCAAAGTCGTCACCGACACCGTTTTCAGCTTATCCGATGAAGAAAACACAGGAGAGTTTCAAAAATTCATCATCAACTCCGGCAAAGAGCAACTTCGCCTGAAAAAATAGAACAAAATCCCCGCCGATACGTTTCC
>DYOJ01000545.1 GCA_020720705.1 Acetofilamentum sp. | reverse complement strand
AAGTGATTGACAATGTTGAACTTTCAACGTTCTTAATCGAATACGACGAAACAACATGGTAGCGAGCAAAGTAACGCATGAGAAATTACGTTGTATCACTTTGACTTATTTTCGAGTTTGACAATATTTTTCAATAAACGACTGGATTATGAAAAAAATAATTTTCAGCCATGTATTAATCATTTCAGTGTGTATCTTTCTGAATTTCAGCCTGTCTGCTCAACAAAAATGGTCGGGAAAATTTTCTGTCGGAGGTTCGTATTACAGCGGGAACGTCAATAAAACCGACATCCGCTCAGAAGGGACGGTAAGTCACACGGACAGCACATTTGAGTTCGCCACAGAGTATAAGACTATCTACGGACGCACAAATAAGGTTGAAAATAATCGCGAATTTTCTTATGCCGTCAAGTTTGATTGGAAGCCATTTTCGCGATTTTCTCCGTTTCTGGCTCTGGAAAATTACAGTAATGTTTACAAAGGTTACGACCTCAGATTGAGTAGTTTAGCCGGTCTGAAATGGGAGTTTCTGAAAATAAAAAGCACACGAGTATCGGTCAGCTCTGCTGCGCTATACGGTATTGAGAATTACACAAAGCCCGAAGACCCGTCCAAGCCGGTGAAAGAAAACCGCGAAATTTTGCGCATTTCATTTCGACCGAAAATCGTACAAAAACTTGGCGAATCCGTTACACTCAAACATACGACTTATTACCAACCGAACATTCGCCGATTTTCTGATTTTAACATTGAAAACAAAACGACATTGTCGAATAAATTGACCAATTTGTTGGCATTAGATATTACTTTGGAGCACGACTACGTCAGTTCGCCACCTTCGGAAGAGATTAAAAAACAAGATGTTGCGTTTGTTATTTCGTTGCGCGTGAATTTGAATTAGCAAATAGGAATAACAAATAGTCAAGTTCCCAATTTTTGAGTAACTCCGAAATGTAATTTTGCTAAACAATATCGGTAATTCTAAGTTTTAGGTTTTATGTTAAAGGATTTACCGTATTTTTGCACTATCAATTCGATTTTGTTTAACGTAAATAAGTAATCATGCTTTATTCTGCAACTATTTTAATATCAACAGGTTATGACAGTAAATTGATTGAACCTAAAGATGAGGGTTTTCTGAGCCGAATTAAAAAATTACTTGTTGTGCAAGAAAAACCGCTTGTGGAGGAATTGCATGATGTGTCTGATTTGCTCGAAAAAATCGGGACGGCTTTAACCGATTGTAAACTGACTAACTTAGTTCGGATATCCCACGATAGCAATGATTTTTACTTAGATACGGCAAAGAAACCTCACGATTTGCCGACTGTTTTGAGCAGCTTTCGGCTTGAATTGCAAACTTATTACGAGCGATTTTTTGAGGAAGTATCCATAGTTCTCGAAGATGTTGTTGATCAAATGGAATATGCCATAAGTATTCGTTTATCACGGGTTCATTATATTGAAACTTTTCCGATACGGATTCGTATTTCCGGAAACCCGGTAAGCATAGAGGTCAGTAAACCTGAGGAGCGTTTCGGATTATTTACGGCAAAGATGGAGCAAGCCGTACGCAAGTATTTGCAAATAGCCATAATCCGATTTTCGGGCAAGGACAGTTCCGAGTTTACTGATGCGAATGTTCGTCCCCAAAGTGCAGTGGGGGCTGGAACAAATGTGAATTTACTGTCAAAAAATATATTTCAATTGTTTCCTTTGTATGGAGTTGAACTCGGAACAACAACAGTTTCGCAACTTGCAAAATTAGGAGTCAAGGCTCAGGACATCAACAGCAGAACAAGTAAACCTTATGATTATTACAAAGTTTCAGGAATGAATTTTTGGTTTGATGCCGAAAAGAAAATAACAACACACATATACATAACATACTCAGACCCTATGCCTGAGCAATGGCAAAATCGCGGTTTCGATTGGCAGGCATCGTACAATACTTGGCGGAATCTATTTGAGAAAAAAGGCTATAAAATAATTGACGAAGAGCAACCCGGACATGAAATATATCGAGGAAGTCGTAGCTTTAAGGCTGAATTTCATGCTGTTGTTCCTTTTTCTGAGCGCATAAATTTGTCTGTCGAATTGGATTTTTCGTATAGTAAAATATCCGGACAGAACGGGAAAGGAACTTTATACAGCATTCGAATAAGAAGTATTTTTGTTGGAGATTAGGAATTTGAAATTGAGGGTTTGGAACAACGATTAAAGATGTATGAGTCCGGTCTAAAAAGCCTGTTTTATTTTAGCTAAACGTATCCGCTCAAAAAAGTATGGTATAAATACTAAATAAACAAATAATTACGTTT
>DYOJ01000544.1 GCA_020720705.1 Acetofilamentum sp. | reverse complement strand
ATTTTTATTGACATATTCCAGAAAGTTTACAATGCTAATTTCGGTTTTCAAACTTTCCACATGTTCAGGGAAGTGTACATGGTGCGGAAAATTTGGTAAACTTTTATGATGCGGTGCATTGTCCCAACGACAAATCAGATTATTAGAAGAATCTTGCCAATGATAATGATACTTCTGTATGACAATTATATTATTTGTTACCGTAAAATACTCGAACAAGTCGATGGTGTCCTGATTGTTCGTTTTGGTCTTAATTCTGAATTTTCCTTCTGTCTCAAAATTGTCTGCTCGGATAATCTCGTAGTCGTAGATGAAGGGTGTCTTAATCAAAAGCATTTCAATATCAATAAGATACCGGGTTATCAAATCATTCATTCCTTAGTATTTTAAGCTTTTCCATTACCTTAATATACATTTCAAACGTAGCAGACCATTCCATAAAATCTATTGAATCACCAAGCTCACCGGATTCATATTTGCTCAGAAATTCTTTTGTTTTAAGCTTGTAATGCAACTCATAAGAATGTAGTTGTTCTTGTAAATCTGCAATTTGGGAATTGAGTTTTCGTAATTCGCGCAAATACAGTTTGTTAATAGTGCTTGATAATACCGCATCTTGATTGTCGGCATTTGTTCGGATATATCTGTCTAACAGTTCTATTTGATTTACAATTGTTTCCATTGTTTGATTTTTTACAAAAATACGATATTTTTTCTATACGCGAAATAAAATAAACTTACTGCCCCACAAGCACATATCCTGCCCACGTGAACGGATGCTCGTTGTTGCGGAGCATGTCAAGTTTGGCGTACCGAAGGGCATCGGGGAACGATTGTCCGTTTGCATAATATTTGTAAAATGAGGTCATCAACTCTGAACTTTTTGTATCATCTACCTGCCAGAGCGTTGCAATGACGTTGCGCGAGCCGGCATAAAAAATTGCACGCGATAAGCCCATAACACCTTCGCCGCTGATGATTTTGCCCGTGCCGGTTTCGCAAGCTGAAAGGGTTACGAGGTCTGCATCCCACGTGAGACCGTAAATTTCGGCGGCATGCAAAAACCCGTCTTCACCGTGCAGGGTGTCGGCAGCAAGCTCAATGCGCGACAATTCGGGGTTTTCGGAATTTGTGTTTGCATGTGTCGCAAAATGGATAATCTTATAATCGGCAAGTTGGTCTGATTTTACAAAACTCTCATTTGCAGCGGTTTGCATGTATGCGGCAGAACTCGTTTTACCAACTGCACGTATGATGTTGCGCACTTCTTTTTTTGTGTTAGGCAGCGGTTTGTTATAGTCCGGATTGCTCGATAAACTTCTGTACAGCAAGTCGTTCGGAGAAAGAATAAGACTGTCGGGGTTCAGTTTGGAGGCATCGGTAAGATAATCGAAGACAGGCGCAAAAGCGATGACATCTTTCGTTGCGGAGGATTGTTTTTCGGTGATGAGTTTGTAGAACATACTTACGGACGGAGCATAACTTATTGTGTATTTATTTATCAGAAGTTCTTGGTCTTTGAGTTTTGCATTGGGGCGTGGTTGCTCGGTAAGCAAAGCTTCAAAAGGAATAAGAGCTAAGCTGTCATCGGGTATGATTATCAGGCGTTTGGTATCGGCGGGCAGGGGTATATGCGCAGGAAAAAGCTGCCGGTACAAGCCGTAGGATTTTTCGAGCAGAGCATGTTTGTAGTCTTGTTTTTCGGCATCAGAAATCAAGGCTTTGAAATCGGCAAAATTTTGAGCGAAATCCGGACGAAAATTGACGGTGTCAAACCTGAACGTGTTTTGAGAAATATCAAAAATATAAATTTCATCGTCGCCGAGCATATAACTTCGAATGCTTGTACCTGCGGGCAGTGTATTTTGAACTTCGGCAACCTCAGGTATTTTGGTGTCGTACATCAGTTCGGCAAATTTTGGGTAGTTGGTTTTTATGGAGTCGATGAGGGTTTCGTGAGCGCGATAAATATCAAATAAATCCGCATAGATAGAAATTCTCTTACTATATTCGACTTCTTCATTCAACTTCATGTGCAGTTTTGCGATTGTAAACCGATAATTCCGTTCAGCTTCGTAAATCCATTCAGGCATTTTTAACTTCACTATAACATTTTTTTCAGCAATTTGGTCTAAAAGAATCCTTGATTTACTTTTTTCGGAAAAAAACAAGGCTTTGTTCACAAAAATGAGAGAATCTTCGTTTGTTTGGTTGGCTAACCGATAGCAGATATTAACTATTTGGGTATTTGTTTTCAGTGTTGTTTTAGTAAGAGCAACCTTGTCTGTAAACATATTCAGATTCTTTTTAATTAAATAATAAGTAG
>DYOJ01000543.1 GCA_020720705.1 Acetofilamentum sp. | reverse complement strand
ATTTGATTCCTTTTGAATTTAAAAAGGCAATCAATATTTCTTGTAATTCTTGTTCGTACATTCTGTATAGAATTTTGAGTAACTTATAATTTCCAAATTTGTAGTAATCCGTTTGTATAATTCGGCGTAATACAGCTTTATATCTGTCCCTGTGTGCAGGATTTGACATGTCGAGTGTGCTGTAAAATGATTGTAAAGACTTTTTGAGGCTTTCAAATTCACTGCCTATAAATTGTTCAACGGCATAAGCATCAGCTTCTTGTTCGTTTGTCGTTTGAAGTAAGTAATGCGCTTTCTCATGCAGAATAATCAATTTTTTTTCGAACTCAGTATAATTATCCCAAGTTTCGGAATTTAAAAAAATTGTGCCCGTTCTGCGGTTTACCCGTGCGGGTGTTCTTCCGAGACCGTGCACAAATTCAATTCTCATGTTTGTTATCGTTTTGCGCCTGGACGTGTTGGTTTTGCCTGTCTCATACCTGTTGCAGGTCTTGGCTTTGGTTTAATTTTCGGTGCAGGCTTTATACCTTTCTCAATTTTGACTTTGTTTTCGAGTGCTTTCGATGCACTTTCCACGCGAATACCGTAAAATGTGAATGAAACAACGGAGTTTGCAGGTATGACAATTGTCGAAACTGTGTTGTTGTCTAATTGGAAAGATTCCGGAACTTCAACAACATCGGTATTATAAGCTGCTTGCGTGAACCAACGAGAAATATTGACTCTGCGTTCTTCGTAACTTTTAAACGGGTCTGCATTTTTCAAGCTTAATGTTCCTTGATACGCAGTTTTTACGTTTGATTGTACGTCAAATCCTGACATCAATACTGGATTTTTGCTAATAAAGTCACGGAAATGTTTGGCAGAACCGTTCGAACTTATAGGTTCAATCAGTAAATATTTGCTCGGGTCTGCGAGTTCGGCGTAAACAATACCGTCGTCGAGAATTGCATCAACCGGGAATCCGATTTCTTGCAACGGTTGCGTATTGTAATTGAAATGCAAAACTTGCCCTTCAAATGAACCGACAGGTGCAGCCAATACAGCTCCCGTAAGTGGGTGTTTGTATTTCAATGTCGTGTCAAGATAAACAACTGCAGATGTTTCTGTTGTCAGTGAACCGGTGCAAATTGCAACTGTCTTTTGAGTCGAACTTGTGTTTGTAAATCGGTAAGCTACCATGGTACTTGTTTTTCCCATGTCAGTATCCTTTGCTGTGGTCGGTCTCGCTCCGAAAAAATCTGAATATAAATCGTCGTCAGCTCCGTCATAAGACAAATAAATGTCGTCGTCGTCGCCATCGAAATTTGAAGTTAAACGTTCGTTTATTTCTTCGGGAGTAAAAAGTAATTCATCCATGTTGATAAAAATTTAATATGATTCAATAATTGATTAACTATTTGTATTTTGTGATTCAGATGTTGATTGTAAAAATTTCATGTTGTTTCTTTTCGTACTTTCGCTTGCTTTTGCCATTGATGATAAAAGGCTTTCATTCTTGAGTAAATTTCTCAAAGCATTTAACTGTGAATGAATTGCCGAAACTTGCAACGTAATACCTGCAATGCAATTTGCCGGAATTGTTACACACATGAAAGTATTTGCACCGATGTATGTTTTGTAAGGCACTTCAATTGTAGTTTCAATACCTGACGATGATAATACATATTTTGACAATGGAATTTCAATTGCAAGTTGATTTTCAAAGGGATTCAAATCCTTGAGTTTCACGTAACCGCTGAACATACTTTGCGGTGAATCACTTGTAATTTTCATTGCAAACATTCGCAATGCATTGAGTTCGGCAAATACACGCATGAAATCAAGCGTAAATCTGTCGCTTGTTACGGTAATTTTACCTGTAATGTCTGCATAAATGTCCTGTGTAATGCTTGAGCCGATTGCGTTTTTGTGTTCCTGACTTGCCACAACATCAACCGGAATACCGCTGATAATGTTCAAAACACGGGGATCGTCATTCAATTGAATGATTTTATTCTGTGCATAAGTTGTTTTGAGCTTACCTCCGTTTATGCCGGGCACTTCGTTTAGGGCATCTACAGTTTCAATACGCGTAGTGTTTACACCGCCTTTAAATAAGGCAATTGTACGCGCTGAATTTGTCGTGTTTACAAAATTCAAAGTAAATGCCCATTGAGAGTTTTGCTCTTCTAAAACAGAATTAACACCTTTCGGAAACATAATCGCCGGGTCGCGCTCCATTTCCAAAAAATGTTTAAGCTCTTGCAAAAATGCCAAAACATCAGGATTCAATTCTTGATATTGTTGGTTTCTGTTCATTATTTCGTTCCGGCTTGAGTTTTACCT
>DYOJ01000542.1 GCA_020720705.1 Acetofilamentum sp. | reverse complement strand
ATATTGAAACCAAAATTTATTACGGAATTTAATTTTTTCGCATTATATCCGAATAAGACGCAGAAAAACAAATCACTAATATCTTAATTAATAGATAATTACAGGAATTAAACCGGTCGTCAAGCCGGAGACGAATCCGAGTAAAGTTTCTTTTGGTGTATGCGCATTCAAATACAAACGTGCCCATGCTACCAATCCGATTATAAAAACAGATACGAAGGCAAAAACGACAGTTTCCAGATTGTTGATATAAAAAAACCATGCCAAAAAAGTTACCGTACCCGTGATACCTGCAAGATGTGCGCTGACTTTTAGTATAAAATTAGCGATGAGTTGAATACACAATCCGACAATATTTAGAATGATAAAGAGAGAAAAAACAAAAGGCACCCTTATCGGAAACGTGTAAAACACCCAAGCTGCTGCCGAGTAAAGGATTATTGTAGCAATATACGGATAGGTTCGTTCCTTGCGGTTTCGCAGCCTCAGGTCGGTGATAACTTTCATATTTATGAGCAACAAAAACACTAATATCGGAGCGATTAATGTAGATAAAATAACAATTAACACCACAGCCTTTTGAATCGGATAAGCCAAACTTTGCAGGTAAGTTGGGAGTGCTAACATGAGCAATATGCCGTATATGGGCATAAGCATGGGTTGTAATAGTACTGAAATTATTTTGGCAAGTTTCGCTTTCATCCTATAATTCTTTTCGCAGGCGTGCAACCAAAATATCAAGTTGTTCACGATATTTTGCAACTGTTCTTCTGGCTATCAAATACCCCTTTTCCTGAAGTATTTGAGCGAGTCTTTCGTCCGTCAGGGGTTTTCGTTTATCTTCATTATCAATACATTCTTGCAAAATACGTTTTATCTCGCGAGTCGAAACAGTTTCGCCGTCTTGTGTTTCCATACCTTCGGAAAAAAAATATTTTAACGGGAAAATCCCGAAATGTGTTTGTATATATTTGCTGTTTGCAACACGAGAGATGGTTGAAATATCCAACTGCGTTCGGTCTGCAATATCCTTGAGAATCATTGGTCGCAGGTTGGTTTCATCACCATCAATGAAATATTCACGTTGATATTCAACTATGGACGACATTGTTGTCAATAGGGTGTTTTGTCTTTGTTTTATAGCATCAATAAACCATTTTGCAGAATCTATTTTTTGCTTGACAAATGAAATAGCATTCTTTTCTTCTCGCGAAGGGCGGTCGCTGTTTTCATGATAGCCTTTGAGCATTTCGGCATAAGTTCTGCTGATTCTTAAATCGGGAACATTACCGGCATTAAGGCTTACAACAGGCTCTCCGTCAATTGTTTCCAACATAAAATCAGGGGTAATTTCTTGAGATGTGGCGGCAAGTTGTCCGGAGAACATCGAACCGGGTTTTGGCGATAGTTTAAGAATAAAATCAATAACCTTTTTCAATTTCGGTTCACTGATATTCATTCGTTGAGTTATTTTAGCGTAATGTTTTTTTGAGAACTCCTCAAAATAATCATCTAAAATGGAGTAAGCCAATTTATAAATTTCAGAATCCTTTTGATTTTCAACTAAAAAATGTTTAATCTGGAGCATCAAACATTCTCTTAAATCTGATGCCCCTACACCCGGCGGGTCAAAACTTTGAATAATTGACAGCAGATAAGCTATCTCCTTTTCTGATGTTTCTACACCGGCTTTGAACGCCAAATCATCTTCAATAGATTGAATTTCACGTCTCAGATAGCCTCCGTCATCAATATTTCCGATAATATAAAGTGAAATCTTATGCTGTTTGTCGGAGAGTTTTTGCAAGCCGAGTTGTTGCATTAAATGTTCGTGTAACGATGTGCTTTCGGAAAAAGGCACATCAATGACCTTATCGTCTTTTGAATAATTGTTTACCTGTAGTTTATAATCTGCAACATCGTCGTCTTCAAAATAGTCGGAGGTGTCAATATTGTCAGCTCCGTAATCATCAGCTTCGGGTATTTCATTTTGCTCGTCTTTTGAGGTAGAACCGTCTTCAGCTGTATGACCTTCCTCTAAAATAGGATTTTCTTCCAACTCTCGTTTGATGCGTTGCTCTAATTGAAGTGTCGGCAACTCCAACAACTTTATAAGCTGTATCTGTTGAGGAGACAGCTTTTGCGATAATTTTTGTTGAAGACTTTGTTTTAACATCGTGCCAAATTTTCGAATAAGCAAAAATAGTATATATTTTTTGTTTGGCACGATTTTTATAGATTTTTTTTTGTAAAGTTTACATTAACAAAAAAGCATCCGTTTGTATCAGATGCTTTTTAAGCGTATAAAATAGTTTATCCAATACTCCGTTAATAATTTCT
>DYOJ01000035.1:5046-13867 GCA_020720705.1 Acetofilamentum sp. | reverse complement strand
TATTGACTATTGACTAATGACTAATGACTAATGACTATTGACTATTGACTATTGATTACTGACTAATGACAATTGTAAATTGACTTCTAAAATTGTTGCCCCATAATGAAATGGAACTGATTACCTGAGGGCTGAGTTCCGCCTGCCGCGGGGTCGAAACCGTATCCCCAGTCGAAACCAAGTAAACCGAGCATTGGCAGGAACACTCGTGCTCCGGCACCCGCTGTTCGTTTTATGCCGTAAGGATTAAATTCTTTGAGCGAAGACCAAGCATTTCCGGCTTCTAAAAATCCTATTCCATAGATGGTTACAGATTCATTAAGCAAAATCGGATGTCGAAGTTCAACGGTGTATTTGGTGTACATATTTCCGCCGTTGGACGGAGTGAGTGAGCCGTTTTCGTATCCGCGCATGCCTACAATATCCGTACCGTAAGAGTAATAGGACATACCGTCTCCGCCGAGGCTAAAACCCCCGATGGGAGGATAACTTACTTTTTGATTGTAAAAACTCAACATCCCGAAATCTGCTTTGGTATGTAGTACCAAATCGCCTACTAATTGACTGAACCAAGCATATTTGAACGTCCATTTGTGATACTCGAGCCACTTGTATTTATCTGCAAGTGCAAGCCCGTCGTAATTTTTTCCGTTGAAATATGAATAAGGAGGTGTAAAATCTACCCCGATTGTAAACGAAGAGCCGTTGCGTGAATACAGCGGATTGTCAATAGAGTTGCGTCCGAAATTTAGTGTAAAATTAAAGTCATTAAAAGAGCCTTTGTCCACATCAACATTGACAAGAAAATCGCCGTACCCGTTGATAATGTACTGCTTAAAGCCGATACCGCCGTACCATGTAAAATAATTATCGGGCCACTTTAAACGTTGTCCGAACCCGAGAGACGTTCCGAATATTTTGGCATTATCATTTGTGGTCGTTGCAGTATTGTAATAGCTATATCTGCTTAAAACATTGTAATACAATGATACCGAGAATGAATTTGGTTTATGTCCGCCTAACCAAGGTTCCGAGAAAGAAATGCTGTAACTTTGATAATATGAGCCGTTTGTACGAGCTGAGAGGTTTAGCTTTTGACCGTCTCCCATGGGCAGGGGCTGCCAAGCGCGTTTGTCGAACAAGTTTTGAATCGAAAAATTATTGAATGACAACCCTAATGAGCCTATCAACATACCTTGCCCGAAACCGCCGGATAATTCTACGCGGTCGTTACCGCGTTCAACGAGGTTGTATTCTATGTCCACAGTTCCGTCGGCAGGGTTGGGTATCGGGTTCGGAACTATTTGTTCCGGGTCGAAGTGTCCGAGCTGTGCCAATTGGCGAACGGAACGAATCAGGTCGGATTTGCTGAACAGCTCACCCGGCACTGTGTATAGCTCACGGCGTATGACTTGGTCATTTGTGCGATCATTTCCGTTGATAATCACACGGTTGATTCTTGCTTTTTCGCCTTCATAAATTCTAAGTTCAACATCAACCGAATCGTTCACAATACGCAATTCAATGGGGGTAACATTGAAAAACAAATACCCGTTGTCCATGTATAAATTGCCCACAGCATCTTCGTCTTGGTTCAATCGCTCACTTAATTTTTCTTTGTTAAATACGTCTCCTTTATTTATCAGCAGTCGTTTTTGTAAGGTTTCGGTTTCGTATTTTGTGTTGCCCGACCAAGTTATGTTTCTAAAAAAATATTGTTTCCCTTCATTTATTTTTAGGTAGATATTTACATGGTCTCCGCCGGCATCATAAACTGAATCCACTTCAATTTCTGCATCTCTGTATCCGTCTTTTCTGTATGCGGCAAGGATAAGTTCTTTGTCGTCTTTGTATGTTTTTTTGATGTATTTTGAGGGTTTGAACATGCCCCACCAACGGCGTTCTTTGGTTTCTTTTATTTTGAAATATTTTAGTTTTTTATCACTGAAATGAGTGTTTCCGTCAATCGTAATATTTTCAATTCTTGTTTTAACACCTTTATTGACATAGATATTAAGCGAAACGGCATTCTGAAAAGTGGTGTCTTGTTTTCGATAGGTTTTAACATCAACTTTTGAAAATCCTTTGTCGGCAAAATAATTCTTGATGATATTTTCGGAATGTCTGATGGTGTTTTCCGTTACCTGAGCACCGCGCGTGAGTTTTACTTGGTCAATGATGTCTTCTTCTTCGGATTTTCTTAGTCCGTAAAAATTTACAACCGATAAACGCGGGCGTTCTGCGAGGTTAATATCAAGCCAAATTTTGTCGCCGTCTGTTCTATCAACCAAGATATTGACATCCGAAAACATTTTTTGTTTCCACAGTTTCTTCAAAGCTTCTGTGATGTCGTCTCCCGGAACGGTGATTGTGTCTCCTACGTTCAGTTCCGAAATTTGTATCAGAGCATCGGAGCTTAGAAACCGAATACCTGTAACTTTTATACCTTCAATGCGGTATTCTTTCGGATTTTCATAATCAAAAATTTGGGCGTTGCCGTTCAAATAAAGCAATAAAGTGATGAGGCTCAGTGCAAGAATGTTCTTAACCATTCGATTATTTTATAGAGTGATATTCTGTTTCAGAAAAATTGAGCGCAAATATGCAGTTTTTTTTCAAAATAAAGAAACTCTTTTAGTACATGAGTTGCGAGATTAATGATAATTAACGATAATTATTGATTTTGAACAATCAAAAATTCGCAAAGTGTTTCAATGACTGCGGGTTCAACGCCGTTTTTCTTTAGGTATTCCGAATCTTCGCGAATGTTGTCCAATATTTCATCAAGTGTTGAACGTTTAACGGCGGCGGCATACATTTCGTAGGCTTTCATAAACATATTTGTTGTCGCCAAAACGTGTCCGTAATTGATTAAATCATAAGTATTTGGCTTTTCTGCTATCAATTTTTTGTAGTATTTTGCAGCCGTTTCGGATTTACCGGCAACAAAAGCGCACCAAGCCAAAGGACGCATGATTTTAGTACTTTCGGGTTCATTGTAGTCGAGTTTGAAATAGTATTGCAGAGCTTCTTCGTACCGCGCTAAGTTTACAAGACAATTTGCAGTATTGATTTGTATGCTTTGATTTTCAGGGGCTTCCGCTTCTGCTCGTTTGTAATAGTCAAGGGCTTGTTCAAATTTTGATAATTTTCGGTAACAATATCCGCGTTTTGTATTGAGCCATTGTTGGTTACCGTCGTATAGGTCGGCGCGGTCATAGTTCACTAAGGCTTGCTCATACTGTTGTAATTGTTGATAGGCATAACCTATTTTTTCAAAAATACGGCGAGCATTGTTTTCTGTAATTTTAACTTGTGTAAATGCCTCAATCGCTTCGATATAGAACTCTTTTTTGAAATAAAACTCGGCGGCATTTCTTAGAAGTTGGTCTGATTTGATAATTTTTTTGTAGATATAGGCATTATGAAAGTCAAATTCACTTTCAAAAATATCGGTTATCGTATTTTCGTTTCCCCACACATGCAGTTTAATAAATCGGTATAAATCTTGGATATATCGTGTGTATAAATGTTTGTTTTTCGCGTTTTTATTGATAAGTTCATCTTGTGTTGAAATGTCTTTCATTGCTTCCGTTTCCATTTTAAAAATACCGGAAATCATTTTTCGTTGAGCTTCGGGCAAAAGTGCAACATTCATACAAAACGAATATTTGTCCGAGTTGCAGATGTATGCTGAATCCTGCATAACGGAGGCAAATTGTTCGGCATCAAAATCCGGGGCACCGTTTCGCAAGGCGGTGAGGGCTTCGGTATTTTCTTTGTAAAACGGCAAAAACCAATTGGCCGTTTGGCTAAAAAAAGGATAGTTTTTCAGTTGCGAAAATGCCGACATAAATACATCCGAGCCATCCAATTGCAGTTTTGAAATCTCTTCCATTTTGTTGAGCAATTCCGGTGCATCCTCAAAAACTTCCTCCCAGTCCGGATTGATGTCGGCTGTCATTTTGTCCGACAGTAGTTTGTCTAAATCTAATTTGTCTGCAATTTTTGGGCGAAATTTACTGACTTCGGGCATGATTTCATTTTGTAATCTGTCCGATATTTTTTTAGTTTCTTTGCTTTTAATCAGTTGAATGATAATTAGTTCGATATTTTTTTCAGCCTCTTCGTCTTCGGCAAGCGTTTTCAGCCGCATTTTTAATTTTGGGTAATATTGTAAATATCTGTCATACAAGTAATTCGCTAAAAATATTCCTACAAGTGCTCTTTGCCAAATTTGTGGTCGGTTTGAATCGTAAAGCACATACAGAGCGTGCAATTTGTTCTCGTCAAATCTGTTGAGTAAACTAATGGTGAGTGCAGAAGTTATCTGACTCCACTCGTGCATTTTCAGGGTTTTTGAGCGCACGTTTTTTTCCAGAAAATCAAGGTCGTTTTCCCTGAATTCTTGTGCCTGAATGTAGGCAAACATCAAATTTAATGCTTGCTTGCGTTGTTCTGATTCGCTGTCTTTTTCAGAAGAAATATCGTTGTAAATCTTTTCTAAATTCAAATTATGTTTGATAATTGAGCGTAAAGTCGTGCGCTTGTCCGCGAAATATTTTGCGTTTGACAATTTAGTATTTAAAGCATCGTAAACAATATTAAAAAGATTTAATGTTTTGTTAATCAATTCTTTGTAGATGTTGTCGCGTTTCGGGTCGTTAACACCGCCGAGTGTATATTGCAATAAATAGGTGTAAGTTGTGAAAATTTCGTCATAAGTATCTGCAAGGTCGCCTCGCTCGCATGCTGCAACCAATTTACGTAACGAATGTAAAGCCTTTGCAAGTTCCGATTGTTGTATATGTGTTCGGAAATCTTGAGCGATATCGGGAAATATAAGAGTACTCATGAGTCAAATTTAATGTCAAAGTTCAAAAATCGTTCAGTTATTTTTTTACTGCCAAATTGTCTGCTATCGGGCTTTGAATAATGATGTCTTGAAGCGAGCGTTTGGGGACAAAATGTGTTTGGTGTTCGTCTCGCCGGTAATTGTAATTTCCGTCAGGAGGCATCTGTTCTATGACAACATGTTCTTTGGGTTTTCCGAGTGCTAAAACGCATAGAATTTGCAGATATTCAGGTAGTTGCAGATACTCGGACAATGGTTTTCTTTTTACGGCAACAATCATACATCCGCCAAGTTCGAGTTCTGTAGCACCGAGCATAATACTTTGAGCAGCAATACCGTAAGCTGCGTCGTGGTAGGCGTTGTGAACAGGCGGTAGCAGGGAATCATCGCCCATAATTATGATATAGGCGGACGGACGTTCACCGTCTTCGGGTCCGTCCCATTCGGGTAATGCGCCTGCCCAAGTTACATGTTTGAAAATTTCGGCGTTTTGTGCAGGTCTGTTTTCGATAATATATTTGAGTGCCTGTCTGTTGCGCGGCGATGCCGACAGTCGGGCTAACTCGACCAAATCCAAAAGTTTTTGAGTTTCAATCTCAATATCTTGATAAAACCGGCGGTAGCTTCTGGTTTTTATGACTAAATCTTTCAGTGTAACAGACATACTATTCGTTTTGTTCGTTTTCGTTTTTTTTAATTTCTTCGTCTTTAAGTAACAGATATTCAATTATTTGATATGCATTGCTAAATGTTTTGTCTTTTGGTAACGGGATAAGTTTTCCGACAAAAACATCTATCGCAATAAAGGCTTTTGACGACTCCTGCATTACCACATATCGTTGAGCATTAAGATTTTCTGTAACAATAATTTGCTCTGCTTCTTCGTCAGTATAGGCTAATTTTGATTTTGGGTAGTTTGCCAATGTTTTGTTTTGAAATAATGTTCGATAAATTGTAATTGAATCATCTTGCGAGACATAAAAGGCGTCTGAGAGTTCGGGCGTTTCACAACTTTGATGCACAAAAACGCGTCCGGATGTAAAAAGCGGATTGTTTGACGAAGGGATCTGAACAATGTTCGTAATATCGCAAACGGAGTACATGAAACTTCCGCCGCCGGCAAAGGTGCCATAAATATATTCACCTGTTTTTGAAACGAAAATTTTTCTTATTTCGGTGTCCAAGGTATCAGTAATGGTTTTTATTCGAACGGGTATAAGTTCGGGCGATAGTTTTTTGTTCCGAATGTCGTAAACGTAAAATGATGATTTACCGCTAATTACGACATATTTTTTGGTGTATGAAAGATAATCATGTCCAAACTTAAAGCTGACTTTTGAGTTCTCGCCTGTTCCGAGTTCTGTGCGCAACATTTCAGTTATTCCGGTTTCGGTATTGACATTTACTTTCAACGAACGATATAAAAATTGAGCTTTATCCCCGGTTTTTTTGGATTCCTTATCGGCTTCGAGATAGATTGTAACTTCTTCGTCGTGGTTGAAATATTCAGACCCTCGGTAGTCAAATTGCCCTAATAAATTTAACGAAATTGTTGCTGATAATAAAAAAGTTAGGATATTTTTCATCGTGTTACTATTTTATGATAAACGAATTATAGTTGAAAATGTTTTGTCATTTTTTATTAATAACTAAGATGATTTACCAAAGTTTTTTAACTTTGACGGATTTTTTATGAATATGAAAACAAAGATAAAAAATATTCTGAAATATACACTGTTTTTTATACTCGGAGCACTATTATTTTGGTGGGTGTACAGCGGGCAAGACATTACAAAAATTAAAGAATCGCTCCGCCATGCCGATATTACATGGTTGATTGTTGCTGCACTCATTAGTCCGATAAGTCATTTAAGCCGGGCTGTACGCTGGCATATTTTGCTAAAACCATTAGGCTACTCTCCAAAATTACCCAATACATTTGCTTCGGTCATGATTATGTATTTGGCTAATACTGCGTTACCTCGCTCCGGCGAATTTTTACGGTGCGGAACAATGTTGCGTTACGAAAAAATTCCTTTTGCACAATCGTTCGGCACATTGATTTCTGAACGTATTATTGATTTTTTGATGCTTGCGGTTTTTTTAATTATTGTGCTAATGACCCAAATGCCCGTTGTCGGACAACTATTAGATAACAATCCGGAAATCAAAGCAAATATTTTAGGACTCATTTCTTCTGCGCCTTTTTTGGCAATCTTCGGAGTTATTTTTGTCGGCGGACTTTATCTCGTATATCGTTTTAGACACAAAATGAAGCATTTTCGATTTTATGAAAAATTATCCGACTTATTGAAAAAATTTAAAGACGGCTTAATCTCCGTTGTGCGAATGAAAAATCGAGCTTGGTTTGTTTTTCATACAGTTATTATCTGGGTAATTTACTTTTTGATGATTTACATACCGTTTTATAGCTTCGATTTTACAAAAAATCTCGGGCTACTTGCCGGTTTGACGGTTTTTGTGATGTCAGCTTTCGGTATGGTTGCACCCTCGCCCGGAGGTATCGGAACTTGGCATTTTATGGTCATGGCAACTTTATGGGCTTACGGCGTGCAAGAAGGTGCGCTTACCGGTGCGTTCGCATTTGCCGTTCATACAGTCATCACGCTATCGAATGTTATTATCGGAATTGTGATGCTTGCATTGTTGCCGATGATAAATCGAAAAAATACAGTGATTAGTGATAGGAAGAATCTATAGATTTGAGAATCATTGTAACTATGAGCCTACGATTTAGTAGTTGGTAGTTGTGTTGGTATTAAGTGGTTAGTTGCAATAAATGATTTCCAATAAGATACTTTTGCAAAAATTTATAAACTGATAAAAAAATCGTAAATTTGCTGTAATTAATATAATGATAAATAAAATGATAACTACAACGAAATCACATATTAGATTTGATTGGGCTGCAAAAAAAATCCTTCGCAGTAAAGCAAATTTTGGAATTTTAGAAGGTTTTTTGTCTGAATTATTTCAAGAAGACGTTAAAATAAAATCACTTTTATCAGAAGAAGGGAATAAAGAAACCCAAGACGACAAAAGTAATCGTGTTGATATTCTGATTGAAAATACGAAAGGTGAAATAATAATTGTGGAAATTCAAAATACAAGAGAGTTAGATTACCTTTTTAGAGTTTTGTTTGGAGCATCAAAAGCGATAACCGAATATATGAAGGAAGGTTCACCATACTCAATGGTTAAAAAGGTGATTACTATAAGCATAGTATATTTTAATTTTGGACAAGGCGAAGACTATTTATATAAAGGTCAAACTAAATTTGAAGGTGTAAATCAACATGATATATTTGAATTATCTGATGAGCAAAAAGCCTTATTCAATATAGAAACTGTATCGGATATTTTTCCGTTTCACTATTTAATTCGAGTAAACCAATTTGATGATATTGCAAAAAATACAATTGACGAGTGGATATATTTTTTCAAAAACAGTGAGATAAAAGACGAATTTAAAGCCAAAGGTATAGAAGAAGCACGTGAAAAACTCAAAACAATCACAATGACATCTGAACAAATGGCTGAATATCAAAAATATTTGGAAATATTAAGTTCAAATGCAAGCATAGCCCAAACAATAGCATGGGAAATTGAATGGGAAAAAAGAAAGGCCGAAATAGCTTTAAAACAGCAAAAAAATGAAATCGCTGTAAGATTAATCAAAAGTGGTTTGCCCATTGAAATTATTGAAAATGCAACTGAATTATCAAACAACGAAATTGATATTATTCGTAACAAATTGAATGACAAACAATAATGCAACCAACTTATGCAAAAACGACAAGTGCAAGCATTGTGCGTAAATATAACGATAGTGCAATAATTTACATTGTGCTGAATTGAAACATTTTTACTTTAAACTCCTGTACCTGCGTATAGCATTTTCCGTTAGTAATATGATTTTACTAAAAATTATAAACATTCGGAACG
>DYOJ01000035.1:0-4946 GCA_020720705.1 Acetofilamentum sp. | reverse complement strand
ATTTTCAAATTTTCAGTAAATCACCAAATTTGAGATAATTACTTTTTTAGATAGTTTTTATGCCTGATACCAATCTACAGTTCGACGAAGTAATAGCAATATGTGCCGATATTTTTCAAAAAAAAATGAAAGATTACGGTGCCGCTTGGCGTGTATTGCGTCCGGAATCTCTTACAGACCAAATAATGATTAAAGCACGCCGTATCAGAACTATAGAATTCAAGGGCGTTCAAAAAGTGAACGACGGGATTGTTGAAGAGTTTATCGGAATTGCTAATTATGCCGCCATCGCATTGATACAACTTGAACTTGGAGTTTCCGATAGTTCCGAAACAGATTTACCCCTGCTCGGACAAAAGCATAAGGACTATTTATGTAAAGCTAAGGCTTTGATGCTCAATAAAAACCATGATTACGACGAAGCATGGCGCGATATGCGCGTGAGTTCGTTTACGGATTTAATTTTGATGAAACTTAATCGAACGAAACAAATTGAAGACAATGCCGGTAAAACTTTAATCTCCGAAGGCGTGGATGCCAATTATTTCGATATGATTAATTATGCCTTGTTCGGACTTATAAAGTTGATGTTGGAAAAAGGAAACTGATTATTTCACTGCTTTTGTGAATAGGAAGTTTTTAGGATTTTCGTGCGAAATTATTTTCAGAAGTTCAGGACCAAGCGTTTCTTCAAATTGCACGCGAGATTTTGTGTAATCGGAGGCAAGCAAAACCATGAAAAAATCTGAACCAAACAAAGTTCTTGATTTTATTTTTGAATCTGAAAGCAGCATTTTTTTCAAATGCACCGTAATTTCCGGATATTCAAAATTATTGGAAAAATCCGAAAACACATAATCGTATCGTTGTATAAGGTTGATAATTTGCATGATACGCGGTGCCGGTGATTTTAAATGTTTCAACCATTCCGTTGTTCCGCCGAAATGTCCGAGATTTAATTTTAAGTTCGGAAAACTATACAAGACGGGTTCCCAATTTTTAGGATTGTTTAGTACTTCTCCGGTTTTTTTGCCGGACATTCTAAATAAATGCGGCATGCGAACCACCCTATCTTTCAGTTCGCCCGATTGTGCAACTTGTTTTCCGGTTACTTTTATAAATCTTTGGGTTGTATGAACTGTGTTCCCGCCGACATGTGTTGTTACCGGAATATTTTTCGCTTCACAAATTTCAAAAATTTTCATCAGTTGCTTGTCCGAAGGCAAATAACCTAATGAGGGATAAAGTTTTACGCCAAAAAAACCGCCTCCCTTACTCATACTTTTTTCAAATAATTTAAAAAGGTTCGGATTGCGCGGGTCGAGTGCCAAAAACGGGAGTATTTTGTGCGGAAATACACTTGTACTCAATTTGCGCATTTCTTCAACTTGCTTTGAATAAGGTATTAACGGCTTACTTTGTAATCCGTACTCCATATCCATCATTAAGGGGGTGAAAATGGTATCGGACGGATAGTAGGAGAATAACTTTCCGGCAACATTTTTCATTGATTCTTGGTTGCCGGTGTCAATGAAATTTGCTAAAAATTTTATGTGGTCTTTGTTTGTCTTTTTATGAAGATTGTGCAAATGTTTTTCGAGTTTTTCGAGTTCGTCATGTTGCGATTTATAACTTACCGGAAGTTTTAGAAACAGATATTTTTTTGGTACGGTTTCAAAATTAAAGATATGGCAATGAACATCAAATTTAGTTTCGGGCGAGTTAATCATGGGGATCATTGCCGGTGAAACTCGGTCTAATGGATTGCTGCTTATGTTATTATAGATATTTTTGTTGTGCATGGTCGTTATTCTTTTTTTTGATAACACTGACTTCCTGAAAGGTAAAATACCGTTTTAGAATGAAATTACTTAACAATCATTTTTTGACACAAAACTCAAAAATTATTGATTTATGTTTTGTAAATAGCGTTCCCAAAATTGTACATTTTTTTAGAATTTGTATTGTATGCCGAAATCTTTTTTTATCAAAAAAATCAAACTAAATGACAACTAAATGACAACTAAATGACTATGAATGACAACTATATGACTACTGTTTGACTACTGTTTGACAATTTCATTGAACATAAAATTGTTCTACAAACAAAATTTCAATCAATATTTTTTAAGAAATTAACAAACCTAAACTACAAATTAAATGATTTATAGAATCGTGGGGTAGGTTGAGTTTTCGATTAACAGTAATCAACTGTTAATCTATTACTTGTGCCGATTTAAACTCTCAACTTTAAACCGTAAACAGTATAGCAGTCTATATTTCAGCAGGTTGTTTAGGTGCTTTATCCTGAACCATCCAAACGCTCAGACCTCCGGCAAACATTAAAACTCCTGCAAGTAACAAAATATAAATGGCTTCGTTTTTAAACAGATGTTCTAAGATTAGCCCGCCAAACAACCCGCTGAATATCTGTGGTATAACGACGGTGAGATTGAATAAACCCATGAATATTCCCGTGCGGTTTGCGGGAAGTGTTTTGGCTAATATCGCATAAGGTAATGCTAAGATGGCTGCCCAAGCAAAACCAACGCCAACCATTGAGAGCAACAACATATATTTATCGGTGAAAATAAATGCGGTTGTATATCCGATTCCGCCGGCAATGAGTGCGAAAGAATACACAGCTTTGCGTCCGATTAACCGAATGAGTGCGGGCATGGCTACAGAAAACAAAGCGGCAACAAAACTGTAGGCGGCAAAACTGATACCGACCCAGTTTCCTGCTTCGTTATACGCATCGGACGAGGAGTCGCCTATCTCTGTGCCCCAATAGTGTTGAGCAACCGCAGGTGTGGTGTACACCCACATCAAAAATAGTGCAAACCACGAAAAAAATTGAACAGCAGACAGTTGAAGCATGGTTTTGGGCATGCTGCTCAGTGTTTTAACGATACTTTGTTTTTCTGTTTTGTTTTCGGTCGCTTTTATTCCGTTATATGCCTCAAATTCTTTGGGCGGATATTCTTTTGTTTTGAGTACTGTAACAAGAACGCCGGCAATGAGCATTGTTCCTCCGATATAGAATGACCAGATGACAGCCGGGGCTACTTCGCCGTCCGGCGATTCGTTTGAGATTCCGGCAGAGGTTAAGATAAAGGGTAGGGCAGAGCCTAATACAGCTCCGGTATTTATCAAGAAACTTTGTATCGCGTAACCTTTATTGCGCTGTTCATCAGGCATCATATCGGAAACCAAAGCGCGGAACGGTTGAAAGGTTACGTTAAACGAGCCGTCCATAAGTGCCAACATGACTGCTCCGAAAATGAGCGCGGCTGCTCCGCCGGCTTTGATGATAAACGGTGCATTGGGCATAAAAAACATGGCAACAACGGATACGATTGCTCCACCTAAAATGTATGGCGAGCGTCTGCCTAAACGATTCCAAGTTTTATCGCTTGCCGCACCGACTATCGGCTGCACAAGCAACCCCATGGTTGGTGCAACCAGCCAAAAGAGCGAAAGTGTGTGAAGGTCGGCTCCGAGGTTGGACAGTATTCGACTGGCGTTGGCATTTTGTAATGCAAATCCGAATTGAACGCCCAAAAATCCGAAACTGACATTCCATATCTGCCAAAAACTTAAACGAGGTTTCTGTTTCATATCTTTTTATTTCAAGTATCAAGTATTGAGTATTGAGTATTGAGTATTGAGTATTGAGTACAATAGTCCGTTAATAATTTCTGTATGATATTGATTCATAGTAAATTAGGCAAGACAATTTTTAGATTGCAAGATTGATTATAACTATCTGTAATTGAGTAATTTGAGTCTAATATCTAACGTCTAAATTCTAAAATCTAACGAAGTATTTAGTAGAAAGTTTTATTTTTGTTAAGAGGGTTTGAGTGGGGGTATTTTCAAATTTTCAAATTTTTAAGTTGATTGTCGAATAACGAGGTGAGTCGGAATGATTTGAGTTTCAGGTGGTTTTGTGTCTCCATTGATTCTTTTCAGTAAAATTTCGGCAGCAAGGTAACCCATGTCGTATCCGTTCTGCTCAACGGTTGTAAGTGTCGGGTCGGTTATGGTAGATATCGGACTGTTGGTAAAACCCACAACTGCAACTTGTTCCGGAATTTTAATTCCTGCTTTTTTTAGAGATACGATAGCGCCGGCAGCGGCTGAATCGTTTACACCAAAAATGGCATCGGGCAATTGTCCGCTTGCAATAATTTTTTCTGTGGTTTCTTTTGCTATCTCAAAATCATCGCACCTATATATAAGGTCTTCATTTGCATTGATACCGTTGTCTGCCAGGGCTTGTTTATAGCCGTCAATACGCAGGCTTGAGATATTTAATCCCTCCGGTCCGGCATAGTGGATAATGTGTCGTTTTCCGGATTTAATCAAGAAATCGGTTGCTTCGTATGCTGCTTTAAAATCGTCAATTAAAACGGCATCAGTTTCAATTCCCGGACAAATACGGTCGAAAAATACGAGTGGAATTTCATTTTCTAAAATGCGGCGGAACGGCTCACAATCTTTGGTATTTTTGGTTCGGGAAATGATGATACCGTCCACTCTGCTCGAAATCATGGTCTGGATATTTTCAATCTCCTTTTCGGCGGATTCTCCGGATTGGCACATCAATACATTGAAACTGTTTTGAGAGGCTAAGGCTTCCACACCGCTTATGACTGACGAAAAAAAATGATGCACCACTTGCGGAATAATAACTCCGATGACATTTGACTTACTCTTTCGCAAACTTTGAGCAATTGCATTAGGCTGATAATTCATTTCCAGTGCCAAACCCTGAACTTTATCACGTGTATTTTTGCTGATATCCGGATGATCTATCAGTGCTCTGGAGACTGTGGACGGTGAAATACTTAAGATGCGTGCAATGTCTTTAATTGTTACTTGATGCTTTTTCATCTGTTTAAAATTTGTATTTGGTTGATATTATGATGTTTAGCGTGGAC
>DYOJ01000541.1 GCA_020720705.1 Acetofilamentum sp. | reverse complement strand
TAACGTGAAATGCTTGACGGCGGCGGGTTTTTTCCGCTTGCGAAATGAGCGAAGCGAAATTGAGCAAGTGGAAAAACTCGCTGACGTTCAAGCATATGTTAGCGGTTTTTGTCATTTTTTGCATTGTCCACTTTATCCCCCGATGTTGAGCTTTTTATTTGTTTGTTAATTATTTATTTACGTATTTGATTATCGGTTTTGTCCGAAAATCAACAAGTTAGAGATTACAAGATTAAGCATTTCAAAGTTAAAAAGCAAAATTTTCAAACGTGACGGAAAACTTTAAAAATGCTTAATCATTGCTTATCGGTTCGTTACTATTGTTTTACAAATTTACGGATTACTGTTCCGCTTTCGTTTGTAATTTTTATGCTATAAATACCGTTTTGCAAGTTGCTTACATCTATTTGATTATCTGCATTTTGTTGATTGATTAACAATTTGCCTGTTAAGTCAAATATTTGAACGTTTGCATTTTGCAATCCGTTTACATATAAAATGCTGTTTGTCGGGTTTGGATAAATTGAAACTGCTTTATCATTGATTGTTACAATTCCTGTTGTTCCGCTCACTGTAACAGATTTTACAGTTGTGTTAATTATTAAATCAAATGTAATGTTTGTGTTTTGCGTTAAAGTAACCGGAATTTTCATAAATGTTTCGTTTTCAGTCGGTGCGTTTGCTGTTGCAAGTCCGATTGAGTAAGTATTTGCATTTATGTTAGTTGCGTTTAACATATTTGCATTTAAAAACTGCGGTTGTCCCAAAACACTTATATTTTCGGTTACATTTACGTTTAATCCGTATAATTCGCCTGTCGGTTGGAATAATAACTCGTTACCAACCAATGTAATATTAATGTCTGCGTTACCTGATTTTAAACTTTTTTTACCACCTTCAACAGGGAATGTAGAAATTAAACCAACTGTATATTTCAGAATTTCAGAAGCATCGTTTGCGGTTACGCCTGCCGTTCCGTCAACGTCTGCAACTATAACTCGCCAATTTTCCCAAGGAAGCGGGTCAATTGTCGGAAGTGGGTCTAATCCAACGCTGTATTGAATTGCAAGTGCGGCATCATAAGCCTGCACAAAATCGTTTGCGTCAATATCTCCGTATTTGTAAACGGCTGTAATTGTTCCGTTTGTAGCGGTTACACTTTCAGTATTATACAAAGCATTTGTAATTGTTGGTGTAGTTTCGCCAACTGCCAAAACTTTAAATTGAAGTTTTAAAATTTCTCCTGTGCCAACTAATGCAGTTCCACGAGCCCAAGCAAAAGATAATTTGTTAGTTGTTGGGTTTACTTGTAAAGTTCCGCTTTCCGCCAAAGTTCCTGCAAGTGTATTTCCAACGTATTCCAATTTCGTGTTATCGTAGTTATAATCAAATTGATAAGCAATAACATTGTCGCTTGTTGTTAATTCACTTGTTAAAACAGGAATTTCAATCGTTCTGCCTACCGTAGCATTTTGATTTGATGTTGAAATAGATTTATTACTTGATAGTATTGCAATTTCATCAGAATTTAATGCTCTGTTGTAAATTCTAATGTCATCAATTTTTCCATTAAAAGCTAATGAATTGCCCCACCATAAACCAAACCTTAAAGGTGCACCAGCGCAGTCATCGATAAAATTTGTTGTAGTTGTATTTTCAGCGACTAAAACACCATCAAGATAAAATTTCACACTGTTGTTACTATACAGACCAACTAAATGATGCCAATTGTTTATTGGAATATTATTTTCATATGATGCCATGACCCAACCACTACCAGGAATACAATTACTATTCTGTTTAATTGTAAAATGTGAGCCTTGTGGATTGGGACTATTTATACAAAGATGATACATCTCATTACTTGCATCATTACCACTTTTAGATACGATTGACATTTCATTTTCAGACAAAGGTAAAATGAATGCTGAAATTGTAATTTGCTGTGGTCTTAAAAGACTATTATCTTGTATCTCTATAAAATTGTCAATACCATTAAAACTAAAAGCCTTATTTTCATTACCAAATCTATCAGTGGTTAAAGTCGCACCATTAACTGTTCCATTATTTCCGTTACCGCTTTCATCATTTGCGTTTCCGTTAAATGGGTAGTAGGCAACTAAACCGTTTTGTAAGTCAACTTGTGCATTTGTCATTAGCCCGCACAAAACAAAGGCTATTAAAAACATTGTAACTTTTTTCATTTTTGAAACTTTTTAAATTTAACATTTGAATTTATTTAAAAAGTTAGGATTATCATTATTCTGCTTTTCCGTCTCGTTTCGATAACCGCTAACGAAAAATGCTAAACGCAGGTGCAGGATTTGAAAGTAAAATGTTTCAAATC
>DYOJ01000540.1 GCA_020720705.1 Acetofilamentum sp. | reverse complement strand
TGAGGTGTTTTCACCTCAAAGCCTTATATATCAGGTGAAAACACCTGATATGTGCCGAAATAAAATCTTTATCTTGACAGCGGTTTGGTATTACATAAAATATTAACATAGTATTGCCATGAACAACAGATACAATAAATCATCGCGAGTCGAAAACAGGTTTACGGATTTTTCCGAAACTTCAAAAATACAAGCCGGAGAATTACCTTTCGGTATCAGAATTTCGGTATTTACAAACAGCGTTTTGCTGGTTATAGGTTTCTTTTTCATGCTTTTAGGCACACTTGCGCTATTTGCGTTCGGCATGGCAGTCAGTACAGATGACCTGAAATTCTCAAGTTCTTCCCCGACAACCGAAGGGCGAATATTAGACATCAGAGGCACTGATTCTTACGAAAACGACCAAAGAGTGTACGAATACTACTTTGAGTACAAACTGCCTGACGGTCAGATATTTGAAGGAATATGCTATCACACGGGACGCTTTAGCACGAAGGACAGCCTTGTTCGGGTGCAATATCTCAAAAACACCCCCGAAAAAGCACGTATTGAAGGCATGAAAGTAGGACAATTTCCTTTTTTTATATTGTTTTTTGTGGCGATATTTCCGCTTGTAGGCGGACTGATGCTTTTTTTCGGAATAAGAAAAGCTCGGAAACGTCTGAATATTCTTAAGTTCGGGAAAAAGGCACTCGGAACATTCACACATGATGAACCCACAAACACAACTATCAACAAAAAACGTGTTTACAGACTGTATTTTAAATTTACGGACGAACAAGGCGTTGAGCACACCTGCTATGACGAAACCCACCTCACACACCGGCTCCGCGATGAAGACAAAGAATGGCTGGTTTACAACCCCGGGAACCCGGAAGAAGCTGTTGTTTTAGACACCCTCTCGCCGCGTGTAAAGACGTTTTTTATCAATCAATAAGCCCAACCGTCAATTCGTTTGTATTCCGGCAAATTATTTGTATTGATAATCGCGGGAATACTCCCTACCCTGTTTCATTAAAAAAAATATCAAAGTGAGAAGAATCTTAATCGCAAGTCTGATGCTCTGTTCGAGCATTCTGCTTCAAGCACAAAACGATAGTTTGGCATACAGAATATCTTCTGAATTTTCGGCATCAGAAAAGGCTCAGATAGAAAAATCTTCAATCCAAATAAAAAAAGCCGACATGTTTTCGGACGAAGCCTCAAAACTGTCGGATGTTAAAAAGGCATTGAAATTGCACAAAAAAGCGTCAAAACTGTATGCTGAGAATTACAAAATTATCTACAGTTTACGCAAGAAAAAATTAGACCAATTAAAAGAAAAATCGGACGACATCAAAGAAACAGCCTTTGAGTATCTGTACGAGCAATCGGTAAACAGTTACAGAACAGCCGTATCCAACCGAACAAAAGCAGAAAACACAAAAAAACCGGAAGAAGCCCTGACCTATTTCACGGGTGCAAAAGCGGAAAATGAAAATGCAGTAAAATATCAAGACGAAAGTTTTGCCGTATATTTTGATTTGATTGATTTTGAACAATATAATATAGCCAAAGACTACACATCGGAGGTGATGTCGCGAGGCGAAGATTCAGAAATTCAGCAGCCGGACACAGACGATGTCGGATTTGCCGAAGAAACATTTTCCACAGACGGCACATTTACCGTAATTCAGAATTACAAACCGGATACCGCAAACGGAAACAACACAAGCGGAACTACCGATGACAAAACAAACTCGGCAGACGGAAATCTGTATGATAAGGATGTCGTGTTTATGGTGCAAGTTGCAGCCTCAACTCGTCCGATAGCACCAAACGCCTTAAAACGCATTTATTCCAAAACCGAATTGCGAACCGAACGCGATAACGGATACTACAAATACCTCTTCGGAACATACTCAAACTACAAAGAAGCCTACAATGCCAAACAAAATTCCGGCGTGAAAGGTGCATTTGTTGTGGCATACAAGGACGGAAAACGGATAAAATCGGTAACAGAATTTAAGTCCCTCGCACCCGAATCGGATGTTAAAACAATGAAAACCAACTCCGGCAATACATCGTCAGAGGTGAAAACGGGAAATAATGCAACATCGGAACTTACTGCGACATCCGATTATGAATACCGACTCCAAATCGGAGCTTCTCGACTGCCGGCAAACGATGCCCAACTGAAAGCAATGAATCCGACAGATAAGCAAGTGCAAGTTTACAAAAGTTCAGCGTTTTACAAATATACCGTAGGACCATTCAGCAACGAAGCCGAAGCACAAGCTTGCAAAAACGCCTACAGTCTTAAGGGCGCCATTATTGTCAAATATAAAAACGGAAAAGAAGCCAAATAGTGCTCATACT
>DYOJ01000539.1 GCA_020720705.1 Acetofilamentum sp. | reverse complement strand
CACGCTTTTCGAGTTAGATAATTTCTAATCATTCCCTTGTGTGTCAAAAACTTTGTCATGGATGTTTCATATTCATTATATTTTGAAATTTTTTAAAACGAATTAAAAAGTAGTTAGGATTGAGCAGTCAGTGGTTAGTTTTTTTTATAATATATTGATAATCTGCACTTTAATAAGTATTATAACACATTGAAAATCTAAAAATATAGAGCTATTTCGATTTGTATGTTCTTAGAAATTCTGTTGAAATTCAATCGAAACTCAATTGAAACTATAAAAAAACAACTGAATGACTATTGAATGACCACTGAATGACAATATGACTCTAACCTACTTAATTTCTTATTTGCACGTTATACTATCATTGATAATTAATTGTGTTACAAGTAATTTACTATCATAAATTTATAACAAAATAAAACTCAACTTTAAACCGTAAACAGTAAACATTACAAACACTAATTATAAATCATTCCAAAAGTATCAATAATTTTTTTACTCCGCTATGAATTTTTGACAAAAAACGTCCACATTTGTAGTCCCATAATTAATCGCAGTTTATGCCTACACTTTGGATTGTTACTTGGATTTTATCAGCCCTAATGTTTTTCTTTGTTGTCAAAACCTATAAAAAACCGCAAGGCTTAGGCACAAGAAAAAAACGCAATGAATACAAAACCTATCCTGTGCTGGGTTCATTTTATGTGGGCGAAAGTTACTTGACAGGCGTTTTACGCTCAATGTTTGCCGGAATTCTATTTTTTGCAGTCCTATTTTCAAGTTTATTTCTCCTCTCAAGTTATTTCAATATCGTAATAACAATACTTGTAATGATAATCGGATTAGGATTTGTGATTGCATTTTTGATGCTTCGATTCGGAATTTTAGTGTCAGTTTTCGTACTACTTTCAGTGTTTTTGATACCGATAAATTTTCATAACCAATGGCAGGAAGCAATTGTTTTGCGTGAAAAACCTATTCTTAAAAATGTGGACGTCAGGAGTATCGTAAAGGATACAACAGCAAGCGGTTACTATTTTAAAGATGCTCAAATTTTGACAAAAATCGGAACGTATGAACGTATCACCGTTTTGAAGCGTTCGGACATAACAAGCTATTATTTTGTTGCCCCAATTGTGCCCGATAAGTGGAAACCAAGTGATTCTGTAGAACTCTGGGCGGTTTGTGCAAACTCGGATGCCAAAAATCCGTGCAAAGCAGATTGGGAAAAAAATTTCAAAGCCGCAACTGTATTTTATCACAAATCCGTAGAGCCGGAATACCGCTCGGCGGTGGAAAATGCCGCAAATATTCACCATTTAAACGTTGCTTCAAAAATTAGATTTTTGCATTGGTGCGAATCTCCGGACAATGAACTGTCGGTAACTTACGACAAAATGTGGCGGTTTGTGTATTTGTATCAGCTTTTGTGGGTGGGATGCGTTACCCTTGCCGGCTTTTTTTCATATAAAAAATATTCCCAAAAAATTGTTTATTGAACCATTGATTTTCTTTTTGTTAGATAATATATGACTTCATTGTCTCTGCACATATCAGGTGTTTTCACCTGATATTTAAGGCTTTGAGGTGAAAACACCTCAAAGGTGCAATAGTTTTTCTGAATATTTGATATTGATAGCTTTTGTATATGAATTTGCTCGTAAATAAACAACTTCAGCCAAATTGAGTCATCGAGAGGTTCTATCTGTTGCCTGAATGTAAAACGAATTGCCGAACTTACTTTAGTTGAATTTTTTTTTTGTAAAAAAAATCGTATTTTTGCGTAAAAAATTTACGAGTGGGGAAGTACGAAAAACTTTTTGAAAAAATATTAACAGGCAAATCAGACCAAAATATTGATTTCAATGAACTATTGAATTTGTTGCTAAACTTGGGTTTTGAACAACGAATAAAAGGAAGCCACCATATCTTTTTTTCGGAAGATTTAGATGAAATTATCAACATTCAGCCTATCGGCAATAAAGCCAAAGCGTATCAAATAAAACAAATCAGAACGATCATCGTAAATTATCAGTTGGAGCTTAAAAAAGATGACAATGAATAACAGCAAATATGAAATTAGAATCTATTGGAGTGCATCGGATAATGCATTTATTGCGGAAGTTCCGGAATTGCCCGGTTGCATGGCTGACGGAAACAGTTATTCCGATGTAATTGAAAATATACAAATCGTTATTCACGAATGGATTGAAACAGCTAAATCACTAAATCGGACAATTCCGGTACCGAAAGGCAAATTGGTTTATGCGTAGTACGATAAAGTGTTTTTTACCAACTTAAAAATAAACAAGTTGAATCTGAAATCTAAAGTCTATCGAACAATTAAAAAGTCAATTG